>JBCCDL010000415.1:0-5706 GCA_039030815.1 Cyanobacteria bacterium P01_A01_bin.83
AATTCCCACCTTTTGCAATGCGATGTAGATTATATAGATTACGCTGAGAAAGAACGTATTTGGCGTCAAGATTTGGCTGGCTTGGCAGCGGAAAGTGGATCTATTTGACTGCTATCGCGATCTTAATGACTATACATAACCATGGTCGCTCAAAAACGACAAACTAATCTCCTCTTGCTGATTAGAGCCTGGTAAACGATGAGCGATCAGTTGATCGACATACTTACCTAAAATATCGCTTTCAAGGTTCACTAAATTCCCAGATTGTAAGTAACTCAAATTGGTTTCGGCATAGGTATGGGGAATTACCGCAGCGCTAAACCAACTCCCATCTGGGGCGCATTCAGCGATGGTTAAACTAATGCCGTTGACGGCAATACTACCTTTAGAAACTAAATATCGTCCGATTCGATCTTGCCATTGTTCCTTCATGGTAGGAGGCATGCCAAAGCGAATTGACCAGGATGTAGCAGTCGCCTCCGCCTCAAGTAGACAACCAATACCGTCAATATGTCCTGTGACAAAATGTCCGCCAATTTTACTGCCCATCCTTAAGGAGGTTTCCAAATTGACATATTTAGCCGCTTGATCGCGATCGCCTAAAGTAGTGCGGGCTAGAGTTTCAGGGGATGCAGTGGCAATAAAACCCCGCTCGAGGATGGTTTCCACCGTCAAGCAAACCCCGTCAACCGCCACGCTATCACCGATCGCTAAATCAGCGGTGATTGCTCCATAATTATCGCTATTAATTGAAATTTCAAAAGCATCCTGTCCATAGCTGGCAATTGAACCGAGAGATTCTACTAATCCTGTAAACATTTTGGTAGTTGTGTAACTGAAATAATTTAACTATTATTTTTTTTGGAATAGTACAGGCATCAGCAAAAAACTGAGGCATACTGTGATTAAACACTAACATCTTGAACATTATTGTTCTTTATATTCAACCACGCTGAAGATTGAAGGATGGCAAAAACATATTTACAAAGTCAGACAAACAAAGGACTTGTCCGCATGTAGTTGCGCGGTTGGCGAAGCCTAGCCGTAGGCATCCCTTGCATCGCGCAAAGCTCTGACCTTAAATAAGTAGATACATGGCAATTTTGCTATCTACCGCTCTTAATACTCCTGTCGAACCTAAATACCTCAGAGGCTAAATCAATGATTGAAATGAAAGTTGCAGGCATTGTCTTAAATGCCGCTAGTCGCAGTCCGATGATTTTACTTAAGGACAGTTCGGAGCGTAGAGCATTACCAATTTTTATTGGACAAGATCAGGCTGACGCTATCATTAAAGCTCTAGAAGGACATCGCCAATCTCGTCCTCTAACCCATGATTTGATTGCGAATATTTTTAACGACTGTAACATTAAGTTGGAGCGAATCATTATTCATTCTCTAACTGATGATATTTTTTATGCTGTTCTCTGCATCGATCTTAATGGGGTCAAAAAAGAAATTGATTGCCGCCCCAGTGACGCTGTGGCAGTAGCAATCAGAACCAATAGCCCCATCTGGGTCTTGGAAGAGGTAATTGCCGACGCTTCAATTCCTGTAGATCGTGATGCAGACAATGCTGAGCAAGAAGCATTTAAAGAGTTTATTTCTGAATTAAGTCCTGATCAGCTAATTAAAAAAGGTGGCTATCGCGAACAACATTAGCTTGCTGCACAGATGTAGTATTAAAAACTTGCATGCACTACAGACGTTTTGGCAAAACTAATCTTGAGTTATCGGTATTTTCTTTGGGGACAATGCGTTGCCTCGCAAATCCCCAAACTTACCGTCAGACGATCCGTGCCGCGATCGCTTTAGGGATCAATCATCTGGAAACTGCCAGAGGCTATGGTAACAGTGAACTTTATCTAGGACAGGTATTACAAGATTTAGCTGTGCCTAGAGAGCAAATTTATCTGACCACCAAGCTTACTCCCACTGATGATCGGCAACAAATGGAGTCAGGGATTGATCAGTCTTTAGAACGTCTCCAGGTGGATTATGTTGACTGTCTGGCTCTTCATGGGATCAATACCTGGAGGCATTTAGAATGGGTCACAAAACCCGATGGTTGTCTAAAGGCGATTCAAAGAGCTATGAGTCAAGGGAAAATTAGGCATTTGGGATTTTCGACTCATGGTAGCCTAGAGCTAATCCTGGCAGCAATTAAGACTAATCTGTTTGAATTTGTCAATCTTCACTACTATTACTTTTTCCAGCATAATCAACCTGCGATCGCTTTAGCCGCCGAGCAGGATCTAGGCATTTTTATTATTTCTCCTGGGGATAAAGGTGGCATGCTCTACACTCCACCTGAAACACTTATTGATTTATGCGCCCCGTTTTCACCTTTGGAATTAAACTATCGTTTTCTATTAAGCAACCCAGCAATTACTACTCTCAGCCTTGGTGCGGCTAATCCCATGGAGTTAAATACCCCCCTTCAGGTAGCAGATCGGGTAGAACCTTTAACTATCTCCGAACAAGAAGCTTTTGCCAGATTAGAACAACAATTATCAACTAGTTTAAGCACAGATCTTTGTCGCCAGTGCTATCAGTGTTTACCTTGCCCTGAACAAATCAATATCCCTGAAATCCTACGCCTACGTAACCTCAATCAAGCCTATCAAATGAAAGATTACGGACAGTATCGTTATGGGATGCTAGAAAATGCAGGACATTGGTTTCCTGGCAGCAAAGGCAACAGATGTACAGACTGTGGCGATTGTTTACCTCGCTGTCCCCAACAGCTTGATATTCCTACTTTGTTACGAGATACTCACCAAAGTCTCCAGGGTAAACAGCGACGGCGTTTATGGTCGGAATAATTAAACTAATATGAGTTTGATATATTTTAATTTACTAACTGTTGTAAAGTAAGTATTTCAAAAATTTCTCAAAGGTTTAAAGCTTAAAGGTATTCTGGCAATCTAATGTTCTTAACCCGAACTGACGTTGAATAGATCAAAAGGTATAGCTCAATTTGATTCAGCTTACCCTTAACTTTTTCTTTACCATAGAAACTAGTCTATGTAAAGAAAAAGTTTGTAATTCGTAAATAAAATTCATTACAATTAAAACAAGTTCATGAAGGAACTAGCGTTTCAAATCATTAACGTTCTTCGTTTAATTGCACGATAACTTTTTGGAAGATCATCTATGCCATTTACTCTCAACACCGCACGCAACATATTTCCCAATACCTTATCTGCTGATGCTGTACCAGCATTAATTGCCAGGTTCAATCAGCTTAGTGCCGAAGATCAATTAGCCTGGATTTGGTTTGCTTACCTAGAAATGGGTAAAACTATTACTGTTGCTGCTCCTGGGGCTGCGAATATGCAATTTGCCGAGCCGACACTCGATGAAATTAAACAAATGAGTTTTCAAGAGCAATCTCAGGTAATGTGTGATTTAGCCAACCATGCAGATACACCAATTTGCCGTACCTATGCCACTTGGACTCCTAATATCAAGCTGGGTTTTTGGTATAGACTGGGAGAATGGATGGAACAAGGAATAGTAGCTCCTATTCCCGAAGGATATAAGCTTTCAGCCAATGCCAATGCAGTATTGCAAACATTAATTGGATTGGATTCGGGTCAACAAATTACGGTACTGCGTAATACTGTAGTAGATATGGGATTTGATACTTCTAAAATGAATAATCTGACTAGAGTCAGTGAACCAGTCATCCCTCCTACGGAAATGTCTAAGCGAACTGAAGTCGCTATTGCTGGTGTGACCAATCCCACTGTATTAAACTACATGAACTTGTTAAATGCTAATGATTTTGACGAATTGATAGAGCTATTTGCTGCCGATGGTGCATTACAACCTCCTTTTGAAAGACCAATTGTCGGCAAAGATGCGATTTTAAAGTTCTTTCGAGAAGAATGTCCCAATCTTAAACTAGCCCCAGAACGCGGTGTTTCTGAACCTGCTGAAGATGGTTATACTCAAATTAAAGTCACAGGAAAAGTTCAAACTCCTTGGTTTGGTGCAGGTGTCGGCATGAATATGTCCTGGCGATTTTTGCTTGATTCTGAAAACAAAATTTTCTTTGTGGCGATTGATCTCTTGGCATCCCCCAAAGAATTACTCAATCTAGCTCGTTAAAACTGTCTGTTGCTATTGCAACCACTAAACAAGTAATGCAATAACAACTAACGATAACTGTAATTGAAACAAGAATCATCAACAATCATTTTTTAAGGTATTAAGCAATGGAAAATCAAGAAAATAAATTAGGCTTTACTAAATTTGCCGAAACTTGGAATGGTCGTCTGGCAATGCTCGGCTTTATCATCGCAGTTGCCATTGAATACTTTACAGGGCAAGGAATTCTCAGCCAGTTAGGCTTAATGTAATCTTTAATTGGATTGTGTTGGTCTAATTTAAACTTCTACTGAATAGCCGAGGGCTTGGTGCTTTTAAAGCTCGGCTATTCAAATAAATTCGCTCTGACAATCATGTCTAACATGTCTAATAAAATTTTGGTGGCATTAGAACTCTCAGATACTAGTAGAAGTGTTTTTAACACTGCTTTATTTCTGGCACAGACGACTCATGCACAACTTGTTCTGTTACAGATTATTCCATCTGCTAAGGATGAATCTCTAACCTCAGTTTATGAAGAACCACGGCAAAGATTTAAACAAAGAGGATTGGATGCGTTGCAGTTGCTTGCCCAAGAAGCAGCAATAGCAGGGGTTGATGTTGAATTTACTCAAGACTTCGGTAATCCTGGGCGTACTATTTGCGATTTTGCTCAAACAAGGTCGGTAGACACGATCCTAGTGGGTAGTAGAGGTCTCACGGGTGCGAAGGAAATGTTTCTGGGCAGCGTAAGTAATTACGTGACTCATCATGCCCCTTGCTCAGTTTTGATTGTACGGGAAATTCTTAAGAAACAAGAATAAATTTGGTTGTGTCGCAATCGATTCTGTTTAAACTATCAAGACTAATATAAATTCTAAAACCCTCAAAAATATTATATTGCACCTTAGTCTCGTCCAAATTTATTAGCTTCTAGGGTTTAGCTGGTAGAAAAAAAATAGTTAAATTAATTAGCTACGTAAATACTTAAAATTGGCAAATATTACAACTGAAGAACCGAAAATATTTTAAGTTTTTAATTCGCATCAGACTTACGAAATTGATCTTGACTCATAACTGGTTACTATCAAACTTTAATTTAAAATCCTTTAGCACTAAACAATCAAATAAAGCTGAAAATAAGCTAAAAATCTTGATAACTCAGCAGGGTTGATTAGCTTGAGCAAACACGATACATTAAAATATAATTAAGAATTTTTTCTGACGCTTTCTTTTTGACATTACCAAAAATTATTTCGCGATTACGATCTGTATCACAGCAGTCAAAGTGCAGAAAAAGTTTAGATAGTAAAATCATCAACACCCAGGTATTTGAATCATGTCCTTCTTCACTAAAGATAAAGTAAAGCTTGCTTCTCCACTTAATCTTGATGCGAGTAGTTTTATTATTTCCTTAAGCGATGCTGAAGCTCAAGTAATTAGAAATAAGGCGAGAAAAGCTGGTATCAGTATTAATGAATACATGCGCAATGCGGCGCTAGGATTCCCGATGGATTCAAACAATAGGTAATTTGGGTAATTAGTTCTCAAAGAAGCATATTGACAGATTTTAAATTCATTTAAATTCATTTATAAGTACTGCTGCCTCAA
>JBCCDL010000416.1:0-5700 GCA_039030815.1 Cyanobacteria bacterium P01_A01_bin.83
GCCAGGTTCTGGTTTAGCTCAAGACTATACTGCCACTGCTAAATTTGTTTGGAATAATATTTTGCCAATCCTGTGTAAATTTATTCCTAATGTTAATACGATGGAACAGTCAGGGAAAGCATTAGCCAGACTAGTAATTGATCCAGAGTTAGCAAATATAACTGGTAAATATTTTAGCGGGTTCAAGATGATCGATTCGGCTGCTGAAACTTATGATGAGTCTAAAGCAGAACAACTATGGAATGCTAGCGTCGAATTAACTCAACTTCAGCCGACGGAAACAATCTTGAACATTTAAGTATATTGCAGATAAAAGTGATTATTTCTGATTAAGTAATTTGTTCGACATTGATATAGATTTACCAGCATCAACGCTTGAACGGTTACATTGTTTTGATAATGGCAAATCAAATATTTAAAAACATATGAAAAATGTAATTATTAAGAGAGGGAATAGCAGATTGGGTTATTATTATTGCGCCCAATAACTGGCTTGAAATTTTAATCTACATTTGGAAGATAATGATTACACCTGCTTATCACTCCCACGATATAAGCTATATCGCCTAGCGAAACACACAAAAACTGTATAGTGATACTGTAAAAAATATCTACTCAGTTATGCGGGATGCCTACAAAAGCGAAAAAACTTAGCTTCAGAAAAATATGTTTGCTCCATAAGTATTCCAAAACAGATATAGGAGATTTGGCGAGAGATATTTTATGTGATGAGAAATTTCCTTTCAAATCTACTACCAGGAGGAAGATTGAGTACATTAAGAGTAAAAGATTGCATTCTGAGCAAAGCTTCAACGAATTGATGAACCAATATCTAAATCAAAATCTAAATCAAAAGAGTATTGAGTCACCTGAGAAGGAAGCGAAGTATCAGTATTTGTTTAATGAAATAGACAGACAAGGTAATAGATGTTTGGAATTAGATGACCGAAATACTATTAGGTCACTGTGGGTAAGCGGTGAATTATATAGTTCTTATACACCGTCAGCTACCAAAATTGACGCTCTTGACGGTAGACAATGCCATAAAGATGTACTAGAAGTCTATGCTTATTATTTTCGTCGTGAATTTAAGTATGATGTTCCTGGTTTCTCAGCTAAAGAACAATTCGTAAAATACAACTGCATGACAGAGAAACATGAGAGAAATGATTACGTCGGATGGTTATTTAACAGCCCTGATTCTCTTATCAAGGATTCTATCGGTATGGTCAAAACAGTAGGAGGTTGCTTATTCCGCTATCAAGAATACGCTGATGTACCTCCTGGCTGGGCTTTGTGTTGGATATGGCTGCATCCTTATCATCTTAGGCAGGGTATCTTAAGTTCTAATTGGGATATGTTTAAACAAGAATTTGGAGATTTTTACGTTGAGCCTCCTTTTTCTGATGCAATGAGGTCTTTTCTGGAAAAAGTTGGATATAATCACCTGAAAACCTAAGTATCTGCTAGTACCGCTTCGCACAAAGGCGCGTAGTTTGCCGCATGTAGTAACAAAGGGCTTTTCCCGCATGTAGTTATATACAGTCAGGATTTTAGCTGAAATAAATGGTTACTCGATTTACGCCCACGTCTACTAGTTCAAACGCAGATACAACATAGGCAGAATTAATTGAAGTTCGTGATCTGGATGTTGGTAAAAAGCATTAGTCGTTGTTTTGTTAATCACTCCTTAAAACAATTGTTGAAATACCTATAACCTGATAATCTGATGGGTGTTTTGCAAATTAACCATGACTGTTAACTGATTGTTAACTGATATGCCAACTACTACTTGGACAAGACGGCACATACTCTCTCTGATTGATTTTACCCCTGAAGAATACGAAACAATTTTAACGACTGCTGCTAGTTTTCAGAAAGTGCTTTCAGGAAGAACCAAAAAGGTTCCTGCACTTCAAGGGAGAGTTGTTGCCAATATGTTTTTTGAGCCTTCTACCCGTACTCGTAGTAGTTTTGAGTTGGCAGCTAAAAGACTATCGGCAGACATCTTAAATTTTTCCCCAGGGACATCTTCCTTAACCAAAGGCGAAACTATTCTCGATACGGCAAAAACCTATTTAGCTATGGGTGCAGACATTATGGTAATCCGCCATAGAGAAGCTGGTGTACCGCAGATTATTGCTCAAGAAATGGATCGACTTAATTGTGGAGTGACAATTCTCAATGCGGGAGATGGTTTACATCAGCATCCCTCCCAGGCTTTATTAGACCTGTTTACCCTTACCTCTGTCTTAGACGCTGATAACCCCCGCTTGGAATTACTGTCAGGGAAAAAGATTGCCATCGTGGGGGATATTCTCCATTCTAGAGTAGCCCGTTCAAATATCTATAGTTTGACAACCGCAGGTGCCGAAGTTCATCTTTGCGCCCCTGCAACTTTACTTCCCAAAGCGTTTCTGCAATTAAGATCAGACAATGCCCCAGGGAAACTATTTGTCCATTGGCAATTAAACCCTGCTTTAAAAGATGCCGACTTTATCATGACCTTGAGACTGCAAAAAGAAAGAATGACGGCAAATTTTATCCCTAGTTTACGAGAATACCATAACTTATTTGGCATTAATCGCGATCGCCTTAAGTTATGTCACCCAAAAGTCAAAGTACTCCATCCTGGTCCAACTAATCGCGGTGTGGAGATAACTTCTGATTTAATGGACGATCCTAATCTCAGTCTTGTTTCTCAACAAGTTACTAATGGTGTGGCAACTCGGATGGCGTTGTTATATCTGATTGGCAATAATCAAAACGATTAAAAATATCGGTATTATTGTTCACTGTTAATTGCTCATTGCTCATTGCTCATTGCTGAAGTTGGGTTATCTGGAGTCGGTAAAATTAATTGATAAAACTCTAAATCTAACCAGCGATTAAATTTATACCCAGCCTGTTTGATAGTTCCGCAATAAACAAAGCCCAAAGAGTTATGTAACGCGACGCTAATCTTGTTTTCGGCATCAATACCGCCAATGATCGTGTGATAGTTTTGTTTTTGCGCCAACATAATCAATTCGGTTAAAAGTTTTTTGCCAATACCTTGTCCTCGAAATTGGACATCAACATAAACCGAATGCTCTACTGAATATTTATATGCCGCCCAAGCACGAAAAGCACTGTAGGTAGCAAATCCCATTAAAACGCCACTATCATTTTCAATGCCGATTACAGGATAGTTATGTTCTTGCTTATGGTTAAACCACTGTTGGATTGTAGCTAAAGTTCTGGGTTCATAATCATACAACGCCGTAGAAGTTGCGATCGCATGGTTAAATATGTTTAAAATAGTTTTTCCGTGTGACTCATATTCACAATTCACTATTTTCATACAGTGCAACTAACTTTGTACTCGTAATCGTGACTCTACAAATTAACAATGCGTAACATCAATTGATAACGCGCTTTAATTATTTTCAGGTTAATAAACTAAGCTCTTTACTGTCATCCTTACTTAGCAACCAACCCATAGCACCAGCATTTTCCGCCGCCTGACGGGCGTTTTTAGCCCCAGGAATAGGAATCACATTATCCTGAGCAATCAGCCAATTTAAGGCTACTTGAGCAGGAGTCTTTTCATACTTTGCCCCTAGCTGTTGCAATTTGCTGATCACAGGTTCAATCTTACTCAATCCAGCCACAGAAAACTTAGGATCTAGTTTTCTGGCACCTTGGACAATCTCTGTATTCTCAGGAGTATATTTTCCTGTCAAAAGTCCTTGATCTAAAGGGCTGTATGCCAAAATTGTAATACCTAACTTGCGAGCAGTCTCTAAAATACCGTTCTGTTCGATCTTTCTGGTTAACAATGAATAGCGGACTTGATTAACTGCTAAAGGAACATCATACTGAGCTAAAAGATCGCATGCCTGCTGCATCTGAGTGGCAGAATAATTGCTTACCCCCACTGTAGCAATCCGCCCTTTTTGGACTTCTTTGGCTAGCGCTTCCATTAATGTTTGCTGACTCATCAGAAAACTGAAGGGCATATGGACTTGATAAAGAGCCACTTGCTCCACCTCAAGACGCTTTAAGCTATCATTGAGGGCATCGACAACTGCTTGAGAATTAAATCTCCAGGGTAAAGGAAAATACTTGGTGGCAATTTGTACTGGTTGAGAAGTCTGTTTTAAAAACCGTCCCAGCAATCGCTCAGACTCTCCCAAACCATAGACCTCAGCCGTGTCAAAAAAAGTTGCTCCGTTTGCTACAGCAGCCTCAAATGCCTTGGCTACCTCTGTTTCTCCGTAATCAGAACCATAACCCCAGAACAGGCGATCGCCCCAAGACCAGGTACCAATACCTAATGAGGGTAATGAAAGATGACTTAGAGGTGATGTGGTTGATATCATTAGCTGGGAACAGTAAATAGGAGTAAATAGGCTTTTATATCACCATACCGAAAATCGCCTAAAATTGTGGTCATTTGTTAATAGTGAGATTAAGACAGGGAACTAAAGCTTTTGTAGATCAAGCATTATGTCCCCGATGCCTTAAAAATTATTGGACAAAACTCTGAGCAGCTATAAAGCGGTTATTTACTTCATCCCAATTAACCACATTCCACCAAGCATCAAGATAATCTCCTCGTTTGTTTTGATACTTGAGGTAATAAGCATGTTCCCAAACGTCATTCCCCATAATGGGGTAGTTTCCTGACATAAAAGGATTATCTTGGTTAGCTGTGCTAGTAACTTCCAGTTCCCCATTACCATTCATCACCAGCCACGCCCAGCCACTGCCGAACTGCTTTTTACCTGCGGTGTTCAATGCTTCTTTAAAGCTATCTAGATCGCCAAAAGTTGCAGTAATAGCATCTATCACCTCTCCAGAGGGTTCTGCTGGACTGTCAGGAGTCATAATTGACCAGAACATTGAATGGTTGGCATGACCGCCACCGTTATTCCTTATGCTAGTCTGAATTTCGGTGGGAATAGTATCGAAATTGGACAACAATTCCTCGATTGATTGACCCTGCAAATCAGGGTAATCTGCGATCGCCTCATTCAAATTTTTGACATAGCCAGCGTGATGCTTATCATGATGCAAGATCATTGTCTGCTGGTCGATATAGGTATCGAGAGCATCATAGGCATAGGGTAAAGGAGGCAGGGTAAATTCCCCAGCATCAGCTTGAGCGATAAGAGTGTTAGGGTTGGCGATGGTGTTAGTAGTTACAATATCGTCTTCACTAGTGATAACCGCCATGGTGCCATTGGGCTGGATACTACCTGCAATTATAAATATCATTAAAGCGATCGCAAATATCCAGCCGTATTGTTTTTTGTGGTGCATTTATAAAACCTATTCATAGTTTTGAACTTAAATGTAAGACTATCGGACTAACAGATATTGTTTCGTTAAATTTAGGCAAATATTAGCTGAAAAGAAACTAAGAATTTGCTGAGTAATGAGTAATGAGCAATGAGCAATGAGCAATGAGCAACTAGGTCTTTGACATTAAGATGATCCAGAATTAGGCAAAAAAAAAGGAGCTGACTATGCCAGATCCTTAAAATGCCATAAAATAATGAAACAAAATTGATGGCTAATTAATTTAACTCAAAGATTCTAAATAATCTCTAATCAAGTTTCTCCGTCGAGGTTGACGTAGTTTTTGTAAAGCCTTAGCTTCAATTTGTCTAACTCGTTCGCGAGATAATTCTAAACAACGTCCAATCTCTGCTA
>JBCCDL010000417.1:0-5677 GCA_039030815.1 Cyanobacteria bacterium P01_A01_bin.83
AGCGATCGCATTTTTCCCAACTCTCCCTAAATGAGATTTTCCTATTATCTCTAAGTCTCGGTCAATCTGGGAATCAATTGAGCTAAATTACAAGGACGATGGCGGGAATCGAGTTGGTCTTTAATGATACTCCATCCTGTTTGACAAGCACCGCTAGAACCAGGCAAACAAAAGATATAAGTACCGTTAGCCACTCCAGCCAGAGTTCGAGACTGAATGGTAGAGGTTTTAATCTCTTGATAGGAAATCATCCGAAATATTTCACCAAAACCTTCGATTTCTTTGTCTAATAATGGTTTGATTGCTTCGGGCGTACCATCTCGTCCTGTAACTCCCGTACCACCAGTAGTTATAATTACTTGGACAGATTCATCGGCAATCCATCTAGATGTTACAGCGCGAATTTGGTAAATGTTATCGGTCACAATGGTTTTTTCTGCTAAGGAATGTCCTGTTGTGGTTAAGTTATCCACCAATATTTTGCCCGATTTATCATCAGCTTCAGTTCGCGTATCGGAAACCGTCAGCACGGCAATTTTTAAAGGCAGTAAAGATTCATTTTGATTCATTTTTAGTATTTATTTAATTAAGCTTTAAGGGAAATATTTTTCTACTTCTAAAACACTTTTACCAAAGCAACTATTTACAATATTGGTAACGCGATCGCTGTTTATATTAGGCAAAGAATTGCTTGTAGTTAATTCCAAATATCCTGACTCACGATAAGCAAAGAATCTAATTTTATTGTTTTCCCAGAGCCAAACTTCGGCAATCTTTAAGTATTGATATTTAGTTAAATCGTCAATACTCCCTGATGTTAGATTTATTTCTACTGCCAGATCTGGCTTATCTTTATCTATCTCAAAACAGTAAGCTACATTAGGTTCTTTCCCTTCTTTTCCTTCTTCCTTGAGAGTAGTTTGATTGTAAGTAAACAGTGCCAAGTTATTTTTACGGCAGTAAGTCCAAATAATTGCTCTAATATAATCACCAATCATTTCATGGTTACGTCCTGGGGACACGATCGTAATTACTCCGTTGCGAAATGAGACTCGTAACTTAGGCAAATCCAAACTAATATATTCAGCCCAAGTTGTATTAGTAATTGTGGTAATGCGATCGCTTTTTTCTGTTCCAATACTTAACATTTTTGCTTGGGTATATAGTTCTTTGATTCTTTATCTATCGTATATTTTAGCCAAGATAGTAACTAACGGGCGATCATGAGGTTTAGTTGAATTGTCTTATAGTTTGATGTCGCGATCGCAAAGAGTCTTGATCGGTAATATAGCTGTGCTAAAGCTTTTTGGAGACTATTGAAAAAAATATGCTCAAAAAAGTAACCTTTTCTTGTATCTTTACCACTAATAAATGTACGTGTCTTTAAGTTAGTAGAAGTTGTGAGTCAAAAAACAGACACCGAACTCGTAGCTTTAGCCCGTTGCGGTGACAAGGTTGCATTCAGCCATTTAATCGAACGTCATCGAACGCTCGCATTCAACATTGCTCGAAAAATGGTTGGCAGAGTGGATATTGCTCAAGAGATGGTTCAAGAAGCTTTTTTGCAAGCTTATCTTTCCTTAGATCGACTGCGAGATCATGAAAAATTTCCATCTTGGCTTTGCGGGATTGTTTTAAATGTTTGTCGTAGTCATATTCGCCATCAAAAAATTAATTTTCTTTCCTTTGAAGAGATTATGGGCGGAATAAAAGTAAACGGCGACATTTTTACCTCAGCTTCTCCAAATCCGATGAAAGTTGCTCAGGAACAAGAGCTATACAATCTAGTGCTGGAAGCAGTTAATTCTTTATCTCCCAAAAATCGAACTACAGTATTACTGTTTTATTTTGAGCAATTAACTGTACAGGAAATCTCTGCACTTTTAAATAGTTCAATAACAGCAGTTAAAGGTCGCTTGCATAAAGCCAGAAAACAGTTAAAAGAAAAACTTCTACCACTTTACCTTGAAGATAGTTCAGTTATTTCAACTTACCAAAACGAATCCATGATACAAGTTAGCGTTGCAGATTTAGTTTGTTTACCCATCGTCGAGCTTCCAAACGATTTTCTCAATTCAAACAGTTACGTAGTAATTTTGTGGGACGAAGTGAATCGTCGATTTTTACCCATTTTTGTGGGACTTCCATCTGGAGACGCGATCGCTCAAATTCTTACAGAAACTTCTCTGACTAGACCGATGACTTTCCAGTTTATGTCAAATATGTTGCAGGCTGCCAATGTAAATCTAGAGTCGGTTCGAGTAGAATCTCTGCATAAAGACATTTATCATGCCATAGTTTCTCTAAGTTGTGATGGTCAAATTAAAGAAGTAGATGCGCGACCGAGCGATGCGATCGCCTTAGCCTTACTTATGAAAAGTCCGATATACGTTAACGAAGCGGTAATGCAAGAAGCTGCAATTCAAGTTCCATCAGATATTGAGAGTACGCCAAATGGTCGAGGATTGTCCGAACTTATGAGTTATCGCCAGCAGCAACAACAGGAATTTAAGAAAAAACGACAAGATAAGGAGCAATTACAGCCAAAAAGCAGAGAAGAAAACTGGGAAACAATAAAAAATCTAGCAATAAATTTCTTGTTTCCTCGCGATCAATCGTAATACGGAAGCTAAATGCTATTCTTAAGCGCGATCGCTTTACCTCAACCCCAACGCTATAATATAGTTAATACGCTCATCCTCAAGGCAATGCAAGCATCAAGCAAAACCTACTATTCTCCCCAAGAATATTTAGAGCGAGAAACTAAAGCAGAATTTAGAAGCGAATACATAGATTGGCTTTGCCGTTAAGTAAATGGGTAAGTCAATCACCATCGCCTTAATGACTAAAATTAATGTTTATCAGCGATCGCTATTTCAGACTGAGAATCAAGTAAATTTGTTGAATTATTGTTTTGAAAGATTCAACCGTATTGAATTTACATAGAGATATCTTGTTGCCCCTACAGATTTAGTCATAAAAGAGCGATCGCATGATTGTCTTTTTAATGTCCGACTATAATGTTGAATATGGAATTAACAATATCAGTATTAAATTTCTCCAGTATAAATAGTGACTCCGAAAGAAAAATTAATACAGGAATTAGACAACGTATCTGAACCTTTGATTGTTGAAGTGCTAGATTTTTTACACTTCTTGCAAGCAAAACAAGAGCAAGATGCAGAAGATGTTCGTGATGCTCGTGCTGCACTTACAACTGTAGACACAGAAGGAACAGTAACTTGGGACGAGCTAAAAACAGAAGTGGGGTTGTGAATTATCGTATTGAATTCACAAAGAAAGCTGCCAAGCTGTTTAAGAAACTATCGAATGCAGACAAACAAAGATTAAAGCCCAAAATCGATGCTCTAGCTAACAATCCTCGTCCTAGTGGAATAAGTTAAGCTTTCTGGGGAAGACGATCTATATCGCATTAGAGTGGGTGATTATCGAATAATTTACAGCATCAAAGATAATCGTGTGCTAGTTTTAGTTGTCAAAATAGGTCATCGTAGAGATATTTATCGCTAAAAATTGTGCCAATTAGAAATTATATTGGCTTTTTGAGTAGAAGATTTTAATAGTAAATGAATAATGCTGAAGAATTTGAATCTTTATGTTGGGTTGAAGCATCATTAAAGAATATAAAGTATGAAAATAATTGTCTGAGCTTTACTATGACAGATTTAATTTCATATAAACCTAAACCAATTTATGAATATGTCGAAATAGTAATTCAAAATATAAAAGGTTTAAACATATCTTTAGTACCATTTATAAATGGCGAATATGTAAAAGAAGAATATTTTAGAATTGGCAATTTAAACTATCCTGATTATTTGGGTTTTGAAGGAAGAATCGAAACCAATCCATTTACCGATCAAGAATCTGACTATTTTTGGATAACGGCTGATTTTGAAGCTGCTAATATTTGTATAAAAAGGACTGGTAGAAAATTAAGTTTAGATTGATATCTCTATTTTTAATGTTTTTTTTGATAGTTTTGATAGTTTCTTGGATCTAAATATTAAAATATTGATGGTTTTGATATTGCGAAATAAAACTCGTAACTTCGGCAAATCCAAACTAATATATTCAGCCCAAGTCATATTAGTAATTGTGGTAATGCGATCGCTTTTTTGGGTTCCAATACTTAACATTTTTACTTAAAAGATATAGTTCTTTGTTGAATCTACATAGAATAGATATTCTTATTGATCAAAGTACTTTGTTAAGAACTAAATGCTGGATATAATGGTAAAGAAGATACATGAGTCCAACGTTTAAGCAATAAATCTAAAAGACGACTATATGTATCCCGTAAACCAGTTAGGCGATCAAATTCTTTTGATGTGGCAATGAAACTTTCTAATCTAGCTAAAATACGTTGGCGAATAGTAGAAATACCAAAATCTTCTTCTTTTTCTAGAGCAACGTTTAAATGTCTTGATAAAGTATACAATAACCAGAAACCGCAATTATCAACTAAATGTATTTCAAAGATTTTATCATCTTTTAAAAGAGGAAAATAAGGAATCAATATTTCTCGATAGGTGTCTTCAATGTTGCGAATTACACGATCGGGTATGCGTTTAGAACACCAACAAGTAGGAAACATCATTCTGCAAAAAGTTGCATCGAGAAAAGCATGACCAAAATGACCAGTTTCTAAATCTATAAGCCGCAATTTTTTTCCTGTATCTAAAACATTGTCTGGACAGGCATCTGAATGAATATATGCTAAAAAATCCCCAGGCTGACTCACAGTTTGCTGAATAACTTCTAAGTCTTTTAGCCAATCATCTCCATATTGAATCCCTAAATCTGATAACTTTTGCTGATGCCAATCAATATTTACATTAGCTTGCATCGGTTGAAAGTTGGGCAAAATGGCTTCCATCGTATGAGAGAATTCTGCTGCTTTACCTAGAGTATCGCCATGTAGTTGAGCCAAACAAGTTGCATACTCAAGTAAAGATTGTTCGGCTAAAATCCGATCACTGCCTAACAATGGTTCGACTAAACGCTGACAATGCTGTACGTCTTCAATAACAATTAAACCCAAATTGCGATCGCCACCATAAAAGCACGGACTATGTTGAAATTCAGTTTGTAAATTATTTAAAAACTGCGAACCAACCCAATCATTAAAGAAACGCTTAGTATCCCAAGATTTTGCATTATCAGGATCGTATTTACCCTCAACCTTTTTAATAATAAAACTCATCGGTAAATCATCAACTGGTTCTATAAAACACCTTAGTAGTAAATTTCTCCTGCCTTCTTCAGTCAGGCGATCGCAATTTGTAATCTGGATTTTTTTCCCTGTTGCATTTGATAATATTTTTTCTGCGGTAACTTTAAATGAGTCTAATATCTGAGGTTCTAGATTCATATGCTGTGTGAAAATATTGTTAATTGGTTGTGCCACAACTAATTTTACAGATATTATATAAGCTCAGAATTAATGACTTAATAAATTCCCGATCAAGGCGATAAAATATTTTACTTTGAATCCCTTCTAAATCTTTGTCTTATTAGACCTCTTGCAATATTCATTCCATAATGTGCTTTGCTGATTGAATACAAGTCAAACAGCCAAAGACAGCTCGTAGTTGTATAATGCTGCAATTAGATTGCATCGCAGTTGATAACGACAACGACGGTTTCGGTATCG
>JBCCDL010000418.1:0-5670 GCA_039030815.1 Cyanobacteria bacterium P01_A01_bin.83
GCATTACTATCTGAACGAGGTTGAATTACTCCATAACCACCATGATTACGACAGTAAATAACGTTGATTTCATTGGTTTCGCTATTTAAAAACATATAAAAATCGTGGTCTACCAGTTGCAAATGCTCCAATGCTTCTTTTGTAGTCATGGGCGGCATGGCAAAATACTTGCTTCTAACTACCGCAGCAGGTAATTCGGGAGAGCGATCGCTATCTAACTCGTTAATTTCAACTAAGTTATCGCTCTCTTCAGTTTCATCTTGGCGAATTTGGGTATGAACATTCTTGACTAAATGTTTTTCTTTATATTTTCTTAGCTGACGAGCAATTTTATCGGCTACCATATCAATACTGGCGTAGAGATTTTCGCTACCTTCTTGGGCGCGAATAACTGTACCATTAGCAAATACTGTTACCTCCGCCTTGTGTTTTCTTTCGATCCGAGAGTTGCGAGCTACAGATAAATGGACATCGACTTTTCCAGTTATATTTTGAAAATGTTTGACTGCCTTTTCTAATTTCTGTTCCACATAATCATGAATTGATTCTGTGACTGCAATGTTATTTCCCTGGATCAAAAGCTTCATACTCGTTACTCCATAATACACGGTTTATAAGCCAACAAAATATAAATACAGTATGCCGACCAACTTATAGCAAAAAGCATTGATTACTTAAATCAAAAAGCTAGCTCTTATCGTAAAAAATAAGTAGCTGTTATTATGCTTTTTAATCCAGAATCATTTGTTTGTATAGCTATAATTCTTGGATGACGTGAACATTGACTATGTTTTAAATTGCCTTCTAGCCTGACATTTTAATACTTTGATCTTACTTAGTCTCAAAAGTTATACTAGAGAGCAATCTATCATTAACATAGAAATATTGCGCGACCAAATATTAAATTTAATTTACAACTCCACAATTGAGATTGTTTGCACATCAGTTTTGTCTTGAGCAACTGTATCTAAATAATGCTATTTTTTTAATGGCTTTATACATATAAGATTAACACTTTGTATCTTATACAACATTAAACCAGGCTTTTTTTTGATGTTACGTTACATTGATTGACATTAATTAAAATAGACTAGCAATATGCCACAGATAAGAAGATGTTGTATCTTAAATAATCAACAACTTATTCCCTTTAAAAAGGCTTGGTTAGAGCAAAAATCTCTGGTTGATGCCAGAATTAATAATCCTAATCTTAAGGATATTTTAATCTTACTGGAGCATCCTGTTGTTTATACCTTGGGAACTGGATCAAATCCAGATTTCTTACAGTTTGATCCACAAGTAGAACAATATGAAATTTATAAAATCGAACGTGGTGGGGAGGTTACTCATCATTGTCCTGGTCAGTTAGTGGGCTATCCAATTTTAAATCTGCGTTACCATAAGCAGGATTTGCACTGGTATTTGAGACAACTAGAAGCGGTAATTATTAATACTGTGGCTAATTATGGTTTGAAAGCCCATCGTATTCCTAATTTGACTGGGGTTTGGTTAGAAGGGAGAAAAATTGCAGCGATTGGAATTAAAGTTCGTCGTTGGATTACGATGCACGGTTTTGCGATCAATGTTTGTCCTGATCTAAGTGGATTTGACAGAATTATCCCCTGCGGAATTAGCGATCGCCCTGTGGGTAGTTTGGCAGAATTTATCCCTAATATTACAGTGAATCAAGTTCGGTTCGATATAGCGAAGGCTTTTGCCGAGGTATTTAAGGTGGAATTGGAATAGCACAAGCTGGGATTAAGTTAAATAATCAAAACTGTGATCTATTTTTTACTAATTATTAATTACTAGAAACCCTTTTTATGAATCAATCATCTCTTAAATCTATTGATAGTTATTGCTGGGAGAACATCCGTTTAATTGCCTCGGATCTTGATGGAACTTTGACTCAAGAAGAGAAGTTTGACGCTAAATTATTTCAGGCTTTAGTTAAGTTGGCTGATGCCAAGATCAATGTCTTAATCACTACAGGAAGATCCGCAGGTTGGGTTCAGGCGATCGCTACTTATTTTCCTGTCCTAGGCGCGATCGCTGAAAATGGAGGGTTGCTTTATTGGAATCATGATTTACAACCACAGATGCTTAGTAAGATTGACCATAGACAGCATCGTCAGCAGCTAGAGCAAGTATTCAAACTGTTGCAAACTAAGTTTCCTCAGATAAGAGAGTCTTTAGATAATACTTTTCGCCTCACTGACTGGACGTTTGATGTGGAGAATCTAAGTCCTACAGAGTTAGAAACAATTGCTCTGATTTGTCAATCTGAAGGTTACGGCTTTACCTACAGTACAATTCAGTGTCATATTAAACCAATTTATCAAGATAAAGCTTATGGTTTAAATAAAGTTATGACCGAGTATTTTCCCGATCTTAAGCCGAATCAGATCTTGACTATTGGGGACAGTCCTAATGATGAATCAATGTTTAATCAACAACAGTTTCCCTTATCAGTGGGAGTGGCTAACGTGAGGCAATATTGCGAGCGCCTGAAATATTTACCAGCATATGTAACCAAGGCTTCACAAGGGGAGGGCTTTTGTGAGTTGGTTGAGTTGATTTTGCAGCATCAAGGGAAATAAAAGGTTGATCAAATTGAACTGAATAAACTGAATCAAAAATCTAATTCAACACTAATCTAAATTTCTTCTGTAATACTTAAAAAGTATCTTACAATAAATGACTCATGCACAGGAAACAAATAATGGGTCTTAAAGAACAAATCGGAGAAGACATCAAAACGGCAATGAAAGCCAAAGATAAGATTCGCTTACAAACAGTGCGCGGGATTAAAAAAGCGATCTTAGAAAAAGAGGTTGAATTACGCCCCAAAGGTCAAGATAGCCTCAATCCAGAACAAGAAATAGAATTGCTGTCGCAACAGGCAAAACAACGCCGTGATTCTATTGAACAGTTTAAAAATGCAGGTCGAGATGATTTGGCTCAAAAAGAAGAGCAGGAATTAGCCATTATCGAGACTTATTTACCCGAACAGGTAAGTGATGAAGAGGTAGAAGCTATTATCGACCAAATTATTACTGATTCTGGCGCAACGACTCTCAAAGACTTGGGAAAAGTTATGGGACCTGCCATGAAGCAGTTAAAAGGGAAAGCTGATGGTAAAAAGATTCAAGCACTAGTTAAAAGCAAGCTGTCATAGATGGCGGGGCTGGCATCAGATATAGAGTTGCCAGCTACAAGACCAAACCTGCAAGATTAAATTAATCAAGCTTTAGGCTTAAGATAAACTAGGGCTTGTCGCCAGACAATTGTTTGTTGATTGTAATGATCCATGATGCAGAGAGAATCAGCATCTTGCCAAATAATCTTACCCACCATTAGATCGTCAGTCACTAACTTAAGTTCTACCTCCTGCTTTTCTTTAATGTAGTTTTGCAATAGTTTTACACCAGGTAAAGCAGTATCAAATTCACTCATATTAGTTCTCGTATTCTAGTCAAGGAAAATCAAAGATGATGATCGAGTTTAGCAAATACCATGGTTTGGGCAATGATTTCATTTTGATTGATAATCGCCACGCTGCCGAACCGATAGTTACTCCTAAGCAAGCCATCGCCATGTGCGATCGCCATTTTGGGATTGGTGGGGATGGCGTGATTTTTGCCTTGCCAGGAACTGAGGGCATAGATTATACCATGAGAATTTTTAACTCTGATGGTTCTGAGCCAGAAATGTGTGGCAATGGTATTCGCTGTCTCGCTAAGTTTATCTCTGATCTTGAAGGAAATTCAGAAATTAATAAATCTTACAAAATTCAGACTTTGGCAGGAGTGATGGTGCCGCGACTGGAAACTGATAATCAGGTAACAGTAGATATGGGAGAACCAGAATTACTGGCGGCAAAGATTCCTACAACTCTTGAAGGGGTAGAAGGAAAAGTAATTGCTCAACCCTTAGAGGTTGCCAACGAATCATGGTCAGTGACGACGGTAAGTATGGGTAATCCTCACTGTCTTACTTTTGTTGAAGATTCCGAGACGATCACTCTAGAGAAAATTGGTCCTTTGTTTGAGCATCATCGGGTATTTCCTCAGCGGACAAATACGGAGTTTATTCAGGTGGTTAAGCCAGACTATATAAAAATGCGCGTTTGGGAACGAGGTGCGGGTATTACTCTGGCCTGCGGTACTGGGGCTTGCGCCTCGGTGGTTGCTGGTGTCTTAAACCAAAAATGCGATCGCAACTGTACAGTTGAACTTCCTGGAGGTTGCCTACAGATTAATTGGTCGGCAGCAGATAATCATGTATATATGACTGGCGCTGCTACAGAGGTATTTAAAGGACAATACTTATCTGTGGCAAGCTGAGGAACTACATCACTAGCTGGTTAATAGTCATTAGTTGTTAGTTCTAAGAGTATCGCATGCTACATACTACTCTGCTTTCAGAAGTGGGATTTGCATCAATAGCAAATTAATGTTTTTTCCCGATTAACTCTTTGCTGTTGCTTGAGCAAAAAGCCGAAGCAAATGTTGCAGCCTAGTTTGCAAATCTTCTACTGAGATAGCTGCTTCTTTTAAACCATGAGCGGAATTAACTAGTAAGTCTGCTGCTTGAAGAGGACTTAAATCGAGATTTGTGAGCTGAATTTCGCCTTGATTGATGGCTATTTCTATAGTCTGCGCTAATAATTGAGTAAATCGTGCCATCGCCGCCCGATTAATTTCTGATGCCACCTTGCTATTAATATCAGTCAGCTCATCACCATGAATTGAATTAATAACTAAGCTAAACAAGACAATCATCCTGGATTCAAAAGCTTGAAAAATACGCTTGCTGATTTTACCTGGCTGCTTTAATGCTGTCTCTGCTTGAGACAAGGTTGATTGATGCAATTGTTCAACCAAAGCACAAAATATAGCTTCCTTATTCTCAAAATCTAAATATAACGCTGGTCGAGACATATTCGAGGCTCGTGCTATGTCTGACATGGAAGTTTTTTTAAATCCATAATTAACAAAACAGTTTTGAGCCCCCGCCAATATCTGCTCTCGTTTACTTGATTCTGCTGTCATTGAGCATCTTTTGTACTAATTAATATTTGACATATTGACATATTTTAGTATAATGTCATAAAACATTATGACAAAAATTGAAATATTGTCAAAAATAAGCTGATAGATAAAAAGTAGCTACTCAAGTGGTTTAAGAAAAAACAGGAAGTTGACCAGAAAAAATATCAGCTTGATGGTGCTAAATGATTGATTACTTCATCTGGTTGACGTACCTGTTCCAATTAGGGTTTTAGAAATAATTATTGTATCTAATTATCTAAATTAACGGTTAAAATCGCGTTCAATCTGCTTAAGGTCTAATGGTTGCTGTAACTCTTGATTCCCATTGGTGCTGTTGTTATTTGAAATTACAGACTGTATACCTTCAATGGTGGAAATCATGCTGCGAGGATCCATAAACATGACTTTACTGCTGTCGCTGTTACCAATCTCTTTACCCATCTCCAAATAGTTTTGTGCCAGTAGAAACTGTAAAGCTTCATGGGCATTAGGATCGTTCTCCAGTTTTTCCATGACAATTTTCATCGCTTCAGCAGTAGCCTGAGCTTTGAGTACTTGCTCTTGTTTTTCCCCTTCAGCTTTTAAAATAATTGCCTGTTGTTCTGCTTCTGCTTTA
>JBCCDL010000419.1:0-5664 GCA_039030815.1 Cyanobacteria bacterium P01_A01_bin.83
AGCTGGCTTTCGAGCATTACGCCAACTAAGATTGGGACCTCTTTTTCCTTTGCTGATAATCGGTTTGCCATTGAACAGAGGAATTAACCAGATCCTACCTGTTTTATATGCGCCTTTAACTCTTCCTGCAATTAGAAGCACTCTCAGTCTTCCTGTAGAGATGTTGAGAATTTTAGCTGTTTCGGTAGTGCCTACTATCATTTAACTCTAACCTGATCGTTATAGTTTTTATCATAGATGCTTATTGCCAGTTTAAACACAATCTACTTGGTAAGATTTCCCTGAAATTTAATCTTTGTAGAAATTGCGATCGCCGATACTAATCTTAATGTACATTATTCTCTCAAAGAAACTTCAGGTTGACTGGGAGTAGGAGATTCAGGTTTCAACTGTAGCAGAATCCAATTGATTAACCCCGAGGCAAAAGGTAAGGCAAAACAGATTACTAGTGCGATCGCTATCCAGCGAAAAATGACTGGTCGTTTATGACCCTGAGTAGAATGACCACAGCTTAAGCATATTTTTGTTCCCTCGGCATTGAGGGTGCCACAAACTTTACAGGGTTCTAAAGACATGTTTGAGAGGTTTAAGATTTCTTAGTGGTCTATGTTAACCCGAGTCACAATAAAAGATAATAATTTGTTCTCAGTTAAGAGCTTTAGTGATAATATCTGGGGTCACGCGATCGCTAATTGTCACTTTGCCTAGTTCTGTGGGTAAAATAAAGCGCACTTTTCCTGCCTTAACTTTTTTGTCACTTTTAATGGTTTCTAAAATAGCTTCGGTAGTTAATTCGGAGGGAATAGCTGTTGGTAAGCCAGCTTTGGCAATTAAAGCATCTTGACGTATAGCTTCTTCCCTAGTCCACAAACCCATTTCTAAGGCAATTTTTCCTGCCGCTACCATGCCAATAGCTACCGCTTCGCCATGAACAAACTGTTTGTAATTAGTCAAACTTTCTACTGCATGACCAATGGTATGTCCATAATTAAGAATTGCCCTGATACCTGATTCTTTCTCGTCTTGACTGACTACCTCCGCTTTTGCTTGGCAGGAACGAGTAATAATTGTTTCTAGTAGCTGTTCTCCAACTTGTTCCAAAGTGTTGAGATCGTCATGATGTTCCAATTTGGTAAACAAATCCTGATCCCAAATCACCCCGTATTTAATTACCTCCGCCATACCTGCCTGAAATTCCCGAGGCGGTAAGGTTTTGAGTAAATTAGGGTCGATTAGCACTAATTTTGGCTGATAGAAAGCGCCGATCAGGTTTTTACCTTGAGGATGATTTACTCCTGTCTTACCACCAACTGAAGCATCAACTATTGCTAATAGAGAAGTTGGTACCTGAACGAAATTTACCCCCCTCAACCAGGTAGCAGCGGCAAATCCAGTCATATCGCCCACAACGCCACCACCCAAAGCCACAAAAGTTGAGGTACGTTCTAAATGATTAGCTTGAGCAACATCGTATACCTGCTGTATCGACTCTAGATGTTTATACTCTTCCCCCGCAGGTATCAGATGAGTATATGTTTCAAAGCCAGCATTTTGTAGAGAACTAAGACAAGCTTCGCCGTAATAACCAAAGATCTCAGGATTAGAAATAACCAATACCTTCTTGCCTAGCTTTAATTGCTGCATTTTATTGCCTAACTCTTGTACGCTATCAGGAGAAATTGCTATCTGATAAGAGTCTTGGGGTAAATTAACGTTAATGTTTGGCATCTTAGCGTTGGTTTGTAGATTGGAGATTAAAGTAGGTAGCTATAGCAATTCTCGTATCGGTGAGATACACTTCGGTCATCCCTGGGAAAAGGGGAAAGGAAAAAATAACATCCCTCATCTATTTAAGAAATGCTATGTAAGTATTTTATAATTTATTCGGCTAAATAATTGACTACTATTTTACGTCTAATATGAATTAGGAAAAAGGGAGTCAAGATCGAAAATAAAAGTTACCAAGCCGATCATCAAAAATTTTTTCCTATAAACAGCATGAACTTTGACCTTCTAATTTTGGCTACAAATTAGTTATGCTCTCGACTCTCGAAGGAATACCAATTGCCTAGGATTTAGTTTCTGCCAACACCAGTCAACAGCAAGCTGTTGAAGGTATTTCAAAGGTAGTTAATGGTTGTGATCTCTATGCCGTCAATTTGGAATTGATGTTCAAACTTTTCAATTCGTATCAGCTTACTAAAATTCACATCAGACGACGTACATTATACGGTTATTCCCCCCTTCCTTAATCAGGGTGGGGAGAGCTAAAGTTTTAAACATAGGCTTTACAAAAGTTTACATATATTTAATAGAAGAATGAAATTACCTGACTTAGATCTTGCAACTATTGACCGAATCATCGAAATGGCTTGGGAGGATCGGACTCCCTTTCAAGCGATAGAAATCCAATTTGGCTTAAAGGAGAAAGAAGTTATTGCCCTAATGCGGCGACAAATGAAGTCTTCTAGTTTCAAGATGTGGCGCAAGCGTGTAACTAGCAGAAAAACCAAGCATCTTCAAAAAAGAGATTTTCTCGTAAGCAGATTTAAATCAGGTAATCAAAAAACTTAAGCTTTCAAAACCAATAAAAACAAATTTTAATTCTTGGTGTTTTTTTAAGCTAATATCCCACAATCACCTGCCACATACCAATTGCCAAAAGCATAATCGCTAAGTGTTGCGATAGCAGATATTTAAATGACTGGCGAGCAATTTTCTGGGTTAACAAAATTGATAATAGTACGCCAAAGATCAGGCAAGTACCCTGTAGAAAAGCAATAACTGCGGGATGGGCAACCAAGATAGGTAAATTGAACTGATTTAAGCCGAAAGTTGCCATAGTTACAGGAACTATTTTGCCACCTTCACCTAAACCGAGACGCAGATAGTGAGCTAAGTTACCTGCTAATACTAAAGGGAGATATCCATAAGCTAATTCGATGAATTGACGAGCTTGGTATCGCTTACTCCAGTTGCCTATTAGAAGGTTAACGCCATGAGCAATCAATGGTAAAACAAAGGGAATAATTAAGATAAATATTGATACTAATGCATGGATACTAAAACGATCTAAATCTAGAGCTAGGTTGAACTTAGTATTGATTTCAGGCAACCGATGCAGAAAAATCACGTTTAACAATAAAAACAACAGCGCTACTTCATAACTATGAGGAGTGTGGGTTGTCCATAATTCAATTGCTGGGGGACGCAAGTTAAACTCGACTGAGCGATGAGGACAAGCTTTGAGACAGGTCATACATAGAACACAATCCCGATTAGCATTTAACTGAGCAGGATGGGAATAGAGTGGACAGCCATTGGTTTCTTGCCCTTCTCCTAAAGCTGCGCCGCCTTTGTAGCACTGATAGGTAGTACATGATGCCGAGCAGGTTCCCTGTTGCGCCCGCAGTTCCGTCATTGATAATTTGGCAAATAAACCGTTCATCCCTCCAATGGGGCAAAGATAACGACACCAAAATCGACGTTCAAAAATTAGGGAAAAAATCATTGCTCCTGCGGTGATCAAGAGCAAGAGACATGCCGAGAGATAAGCCGTATTTTCTAAATCCCACAGCTCTTCCCACAGTAAAATCAGGGCAAATAAACCAAAAAGAAACCAACCACCCCACTGTTCGGCTGACTGTCGTGGCCACTTTTTAAGCGATCGCGGAAATAAAATTAGGGATAGTTTTTGGGTAATTTCGCCATAAATCATAAAGGGACACACGGCACACCACAGTCTTCCGACAAAAGGAAACCCGATCAGAATTAAGGGCCACCACCATGCCCAAAATAAGTTGAGGGCAAAGTTTTCTTGACGATTTTGCGGTGCTATAAATAGAACCAGTACAATAAAGGCAAAAAAGCTTAAAGTAAAGCCATAATTGATTCGATCGGGGAACCAGTCACTCCGCAGAAAATGTCTGAGGGCAGGATATTTATTAAGTAAATTGAGTCGATACTGTTTCTTTTTGCTTTGAGATTGCCAAACTACTTCTTCGGTAATATCATCGCAGCCTTGGAGTTGAGTCAAGGCACGTTCAATAATACTTTCTAGTTCCCGCAGGTTATTAGGAAAATCGTATGCTTGCAGGTTTCTGACTGCTTCAGGAGTAATCTTGGTCTTTTGCAGACATTTGTTGCGTCCAATTAAATTGAGATAATAATTGATTTGCTCATCTATATCTGCCTTACGCACCCTTAATGGTGGAACTTTAATTAAGTTGTCGACTACGGAATTAATCGGCTTTACCGTCTGTTCGGAGATCATAATAATCCTGGCTTGCGAGGTTTGAGCTTTAGGACTATCTCCCCCAGGTCGCATTACGGGTAGGTATTGATTAGTTTCTACCAAATTAGCGATCGCTGGTATCAATTCTCTTGGCAATAGGTGCAAATTATTTAATACCAAGGTTCCTGTTTCTAAACTGGCAATTAATCCTGGTTTGCCACCACTACGACCAAATAATTCTGCTCCACTAGTCTGCAATTTATCACAGTCAAGCTGAATAATTGGCTGACGACGAGTAGCCGAACCAAAGTGAATTAATGCCGCCAGGTTATCTTTTTCTAATCCAGGTTCCCCAAATAGTAAGACAGTCTCTCTAGTAGAAGAAGCTTGCTTAATCTGCGATCGCAATCTGGTGGCATAACGACTTTTGCCAATTACTCCCCGCTTGGCTTTGCTAACTAAATAAGGTCTTAATGTTAGCTGTCGTTCTTGCTCCCAAACTAGTTGAGCTGATAATTCTTTGACTTCTGTGGCTAGCTTTTGCGAAAATTCTTGAGCGATCGCTGGGTAGCGATCTGTAATGCTTTGAAATTGATTACGCTCAATAAACCAAACTTTGGTTTCGCTAATCGTCGTGACTTGATACTGCGTCGGTTGATCTAATAGTAGAGCATATAAATTGAGTACTGTTCCCGCTAGTAAACTACTGGTGCGCGATTGTGATTGACTTTCGCAGTTTAATCTTCCTGTCTCAACTATATATAGACCTGTGGCTTCGGTATTTTCGGTAATTATTGTTTGGTCAGAAGCAATAGTTTCTGGAGTTAACTTAGTGGCGATCGCAGTTAAAATTTCGGGTGAGAGGTTGCTAAAACAAGTTTTATGTTGAAGAAAAGATACTAAATCAGATAAGTTCATGCATTGCTCTCCAATTCAATTACTTCCACCATATCAGTCTGCTTAGATGATATGACCTGTTAGCAGACAAAACTCAAGAAACACTATTGCCATGAGTAGGTCAGTGTAATTAATTAGAAGATAGTTAACTTAATAAGTAGCGAGTAGCGAGTACTTAAGCAAAAATCAAACTTGTTTCTGTTTTATATTTAATTCTGCCAACTTACTTAGATTTATATTTCAAATCCAAACTAATAAGCCAATCAATTAATGACCAAAAATCATCTAAACAAAGTTTTTAAATCAGAATTAATATTTATTCTTTGATGATAAATTGCATTTTATAATATTTATAAATCTATTTTATTGTTAATCAATAAAATAGATTTTAGTGTGTTATGAGAATTGAGGAATATTATTATTTAAGCATTAATAACAATTATTTTTATCTGCAATATTATATTGAACACTAATGATGAAGAAATTATCAAGAACACAGCTTTTATATAGTAATGATGCTATTATCTCCTCAT
>JBCCDL010000420.1:0-5664 GCA_039030815.1 Cyanobacteria bacterium P01_A01_bin.83
AATTGTAGCTCATTAAATAGTTGTCAAATTTTAAAGCACAGGAGTTATTGAAATTGCTCCTGTGTTTTTATTGGAAATAACTATAACAAATAACTCAATAGTAGTCAGTTATAGCCAAACTAAGTTATTTTTAATATTCGTCACTAATAAGTAATCAGTTAAGAGGAAGTCATTATTAGTAAAAAACTTCCCAACCTAAGAGCTTACCGCTATAACTAGTATTAATTAATAATCTTGCCTAAACTCATCAAATAGAATAGATAATTGGTATCAAGATATTAGCGCTAATCAAATTGAAAATTATCTTTAACTTTGCCAAACAATACAATCTTAATTGCGGTTAAAATAAGTAGTTTATTGACTTAATTACCCCCTAAAACTCAGCTCTGTAATGCGTATTTGTTCGGACAATAAAAAACATTGAGTTAGTTTTTCCGTAAAACAACTATGGTATAGTTTTTGCTCGCAACAGAAAATAAGACTTAGATTCAATTAAATAGATTGTTGCTCCCAAAATCTTGATTTTTATGGATACTCAAGCTCTTAGTTACCGTTGCATGGATTTTTTACAAAATTATCATCGTAATCCTTCGTTAAAATTACGCAATAAATTAGTTGAATTAAATGCTGGCTTAGTCAGAAAAGTAGCTCACCAAATCTGCCGCAAATGTGCAGAACCCTATGAAGATTTAGAGCAGATTGGATATCTAGGTTTGATTAGAGCAATCGAACGTTTCAATCCGCAACAAGGTTCAGCATTTAGTTCTTTTGCTATTCCTTATATTCGAGGAGAAATGCTACATTATTTGAGAGATAAAGGTAGTATGATGCGTATACCTCGAAGATGGCAAGAACTCTATACCAAAGGCAAAAAGCTCCGTAAAGACTTAATTGAAAAACTGGGTCGTTTACCAAAAGATACTGAACTTGCTGCTGGTTTAGGTATCCCTCTTGATGAATGGAGTGAGTGTCAGTTGGCTCTGCAAAATCGCTTGCCAATAAGCCTCGATGCAGTAGTGAGTAATTCTTTAGATTCTTCTATCACTTTTGGAGATACAATTGCCGATCCTAATTATCAAAAGCAACGCAAATTAGAAGAAGACAAGATACAATTACAACGAGCAATGAGCCAGCTAGAAGACAAAACTAAAGCGGCAATTGAATGTGTATTTCTATTAGATTTACCAAGGAAAGAAGCTGCTAAATATATTGGAATTAGCCCGATGACTGTTACTAGGCATTTGCATAAAGGTATTGAACAATTGGGTAATATGCTAGAAACCCAAGCGGCATAAGCTAAATTTAATTAAGCTATATTTTTAATAGTTAGTTAATCTACTTTGGTGAATCACCTCAAGACCCTAGTCAACATATTATTTTCTTTATATTTAATAAATTTGGCAAAAACTATAGTTTTCTTCTAAGTAAAGTTCAACAGTCTATTTGACAAGCATCTTATATATAGATGCTTGTTTTTTTATAGTCATTCCAAATCGTATTTTCTACTAATACTTCCAATAAAGATTTTACAAAAGCGATCGCTATATTTGAATCAGTAGATACTTACTATATATTTTCAAGATTCTATCCTCCTTAGTTGCCGACTATAAACATAGATATCTTTGATCTCTTTGCGCCTCTGCGCCTCTGCGCGAGATAGTCATTGAAGGTCTTAACCTCTACTTCGACTGCTATAAGTGAAACTGCAATTAGGCAAAATTTTCCCAATCTTTCTCCAAATGTTAGGGATTGGGGATTGAGGATTGGGGATAAAATTTCACATTCGAGTCTTATAAATTATTCCGCCTACCTACTTATATCAGACAGCCAGGTTAGTAACTTGATGTTGCTCTATTGAGATAATTAATTAGAGAACTAGGTTTGATTACACCTTTTTCCGTAATAATGCCGTCGATTAAATTAGCGGGAGTAACATCAAATGCGGGGTTGTAAAATTCTACCCCCTCGACACAAAGCTTGGTGTTTCCCACATAATCTATTTCTACTGGGTTTCTCTCTTCAATAGGAATTTGACTACCGTTAGCTAAATCAAAATCAATAGTAGAAAAAGGAGCAGCAACATAAAAAGGAATCTGGTGTGCTTTGGCAACTATCCCTAGAGAGTAAGTTCCAATTTTATTAGCTGAATCTCCATTTGCGGCTATGCGATCTGCTCCCACTACGACTAAATCAATCATATTTTGCTGCATACAGTGAGCTGCCATACTGTCGGTAATTACCGTTACAGGTATACTTTCCTGTACACATTCCCAGGCGGTTAATTTTGCCCCTTGAAGCCGTGGGCGAGTCTCATCGGCATAAACTCGCTCTAAACGTTGTTGGCTCCAGGCAGAGCGAATTACTCCTAGTGCGGTGCCATAGCCTGCGGTCGCTAGAGAACCAGCATTGCAATGAGTGAGAATCCTTAGTCTCTGGGGAGAGTTAGGTAACACGCTTAAGCCATGATTACCGATCGCTTGACAGGTTTGCAAGTCTTCTAACTGAATTGACTGAGCAGTTTTGAGTAGGATTTTTTTGATTTCGGTAACGGTGCCAATTTCTTCATAGGCTGTTTTGAGCATTCTGGCGATCGCCCAAAATAAATTTACTGCTGTGGGACGTGTTTGCCGTAACATCTTTGCCACTTGTTCTATATGTGTCAAAAACTCAGCGCGATCGCTGGTTTCAATTTCGGTGGCACCTAAGTACATGCCATAAGCTGCCGCAACTCCAATCGCTGGCGCGCCACGAACAATCATGGTTTTAATCGCTTCAGCCATGTCTGAACTACGATTAATTATCACTCTGCTGTATTCTTGCGGCAGACGAGTTTGGTCAATTAGAGATACGCAGTGACGATCTTCAAGCCAAATAACAGGGTAAATCTGATTAGAATTAGAGTTCATAGTGAGGTGACACACTTTACTTATAATTGCTTTTATTTATTTTATTGCCTAGAGTCAAGCCTCTCTAAGAGATTGTTGATTAACAAAAAGCAAAACTGTCGAGATAAAATAACTAAATACATTAGTTACTTTTAAAGTTGGAGCAATAAAAGGAGTGGTAGTTAAACCAGATTGGTTAAGAGTCAAGGCACCGCAGTTAGAACGTGTCGGTAGTGTCAAAGAAATCCTGCGGGATTTATCTTTGAATACTGTCTGTGAAGAAGCGTCATGCCCCAATATTGGAGAATGCTTTAGTGTTGGTACTGCCACGTTTTTAATCATGGGTCCAGCCTGTACTCGCGCCTGTCCTTATTGTGATATTGACTTTGAGAAAAAACCCCAAGCTCTTGATCCTAATGAACCATTACAGTTAGCCGAAGCCGTTAGCCGTCTCCAACTAAATCATGTAGTTATTACTTCGGTAAATCGAGACGATTTGCCAGATGGAGGAGCATCTCAGTTTGTGCGTTGCATTGAAGAGGTACGACAAGTTTCTCCTCAAACCACAATTGAGCTTTTAATTCCCGATTTATGCGGTAACTGGGAGGCACTAGCCACAATTTTAGCGGCGCAACCTGATGTCTTGAATCATAATACAGAGACTATTCCTCGCCTCTATAAAAGAGTCCGCCCTCAAGGAGATTATCAGCGATCGCTTGAGCTATTGCGACGCGCTCGTGAGATTGCCCCCTGGGTTTATACTAAATCTGGCATTATGGTGGGCTTAAGCGAAACCGACGAAGAAGTAAAAGAGGTTATACGAGGCTTACGGGATGTTGACTGCGACATTTTAACTATTGGACAGTATCTCCAACCTTCCCAGAAACATTTGGGCGTTAAAGAATTTGTCACCCCCCAACAGTTTAATGCTTGGCAAGAATTTGGGGAGTCCATTGGCTTTTTGCAGGTAGTATCCAGTCCTCTAACTCGTAGTTCGTATCATGCAGAACAAGTTAGAGCCTTGATGCAACTTTATCCCCGTCACAAACCCAAGATCACAACCGTGTAATCACCGATAAGAACTTGTTTTTCTCTCTCTACGAAACTTCCTATTTAAGGAGGTTTCTTTTTTTTTTAGATTCTAATTAACTTTTAGCTTAAGTTCCCAAAAATCTTACCTGATAAGAGATAGAGGTATTGCTGAAGCTATCAAGTCAAGCGATCGCTTTATTTAATATGTAAAGAAATGTAACAAGTTAATCTTTCTCGGAACTTTCAAACAGGATGATACTTCCTCACACCAGAAAGCAATATTTACAGCTTCCTCACAATCCTTTGTGATTAAAACAACAATCAGCCAACCGTGTTGTTACTGAGAGTAGATGTTGAAAACTGAAAAATAGTCAAGAAAACTTCAGTTTATGTTCATTTTCCCGATGAATTGGGCAATCTATTTTCAGAGGAGGAAGTTATACCCATAACCTTCACTGGAGTCGTCATTAAGAGATCGCTATGCTTGCTAATTCTTCATACGTTGAAACCGAAGGAGATAATTCTCTATCTATCCCCGATATCAATTTGGATACAGAAGCTAATAAAGAAAGTTCTGACAAGTTAACGGAGGAGCTAGTTGAACTCGATTTAGATAGTGCAGATCCGGATACAATCGCTCGCCGAGGAAGTCGTACTACTACCGATCTGGTCAGACTATATCTTCAAGAAATTGGTAGAGTTCCTTTATTAGAAAGAGATGAAGAAGTTTCAGAAGCACAAAAAGTACAACGACACATCGCTATCGTCGAAAAACGTGCTGAAGCAGCTGAGGCTGGGAACGTTATCCTGCAAGAATTTATTAAGCTGGTAGATGTTCATGATCGCCTCGTAACTCAGCTTAGTCATCGTCCTTCCTTGAAAAGGTGGTCAATGGCAGTAGGTATGGAAATTCCTCTTCTCAAAGAGAAGTTAGTAATCGGCAAACAAGCTTGGGCGCAAGTATTAAGCTGCGATGTCAAAGAGTTGGATCGTATCCAAAAAAGCGGCATCCGCGCCAAAGAACACATGATCAAGGCTAATTTACGTTTAGTAGTTTCTGTAGCTAAGAAATATCAAAATCGCGGTTTGGAACTATTAGACTTGATTCAAGAAGGAACTTTAGGCTTAGAAAGAGCAGTAGAAAAATTCGACCCGACAAAAGGCTATCGTTTTAGTACTTATGCCTACTGGTGGATTCGCCAAGGAATAACTAGAGCGATCGCTACTCAAAGTAGAACGATCCGTCTGCCAGTTCACATTACTGAAAAGCTGAATAAGATCAAGAAAGCGCAACGTAAGATTTCTCAAGAAAAAGGACGCACTCCTAAAATTGAAGATATTGCTAAAGAATTAGACATGACAGCGGCGCAAATCCGCGAAGTCTTGTTAAGAGTTCCTCGTTCAGTTTCCTTAGAAATTAAGGTAGGGAAAGAGAAAGACACCGAGTTGGGAGATTTGCTAGAGACAGAAAGTGCTTCCCCTGAAGAAACCTTGATGCGAGAATCATTACAGAAAGATTTGCACTATTTATTATCGGAATTAACTAGTCGCGAACGAGAAGTAATTCAAATGCGCTTTGGCTTTGGTGGGGAAAAACCCTTCTCCCTAGCAGAGATTGGACGTTGTTTAGAATTATCTCGCGAACGAGTTAGACAAATTGAAGCTAAGGCTTTACAAAAACTACGTCAACCTCGACGGAGAAACTTGATTAGAGATTATTTAGAATCTTTGAGTTAAATTAATTAGC
>JBCCDL010000421.1:0-5662 GCA_039030815.1 Cyanobacteria bacterium P01_A01_bin.83
GAAAGGGCAGATAAGACAACGCGGATCTTGGATGTTAAATATTTCTTGCTGTTGCCTTCAGCCGAATGGGTTGGCACTCCTCTTGATCGGATTCAATGGATGGCTTTGTTGAAGTCAGCTAGTGCTTATGAAATGTACAGTAAATCCCAGCACTATATTACTCCTAGCAGCGTTGCTAAGTTTTTAATCTTAGACCGTGAATTCCCACGTTCAATTAACTTTTGTCTATGGCAAGCACAACAGCGCCTTCATGAAATTACCCAAACCCCCATTGGTAGCTGGGAAAATCGTGCTGAGAGAGCTTTAGGAAAACTATGCGCTCAACTCAGTTATCTCACCATTGAAGATATCATTCAATCTGGTTTACATGAGTTTTTAGAGGGAATGCAAAATTCAATTAATGAAGTAGGAAACGAGATCTATCAAACTTTTATTGCTTTAGGCGATTCTTTTTGTGTTATACCAAATCAGCCATCAAACTACCTACAGTTACTCTCAGCCAGTAATACTCAAGCCACATCTACTTAGATTACGTCCCCGTAGCGATCGCTTTACTAAACTTCATAATTTTTCTTTAGCCGTTTTGCCTATATCAGCAGGTAGCTCAGACTATCTTGATTTGGATGGCAACAATCTAATTAAGCTCTGGTTTGATCAACCGACGGCAAAGTTGAGCATTCAAACTAAAGTACAAGTAGAAACTCTTGGTACTAATCCTTTTGCCTACTTGCTAGAATCTTGGGCAACTCAGATGTCGTGGGATTATCCTGCTTCTCTACTTCAGCAGTTGCAACCATACCTACAGCCCTATGGTTTTGTTGCTGATTCTGTAGCTTTAGAGTTGGCACAGGAGATCACAAGTGCTAGCAATGGCAATACTCTCGGCTTTTTATTTAATCTCAATCAGCGAATCTATCAAGATTGTAAATACATGACCCGAGAAACAGGAGAACCTTTTCCCCCTGGCGTAACTTGGCGAGGCAAAACAGGCTCCTGTCGTGACTACGCAGTATTATTTATGGAAGTATGTCGAGTGATGGGAATTGCCGCCAGGTTTGTCAGTGGTTATCAAGAAGGTGATGCCGCACAATTAGATCGAGATCTACATGCGTGGGTAGAAGTATACCTACCAGGGGCAGGTTGGCGCGGTTATGATCCTACCTTGGGTTTAATAGTTAGCGATCGCCATATTCCCTTAGCCGCTAGCGCCATTCCTAGCTATGCGGCTGCGGTGTCAGGAACTGTTACGCCCCTAGAACTTGGAGCAAAAATCACCTCAACTTTACAAGCACAGATTTCTTTGCTCGTCCTCTAGCTGACTATTTTCTCAAAAATGATATAATATTTTACACAGTAAAGATAAAGCTCTACATCCTTTACCTACATAGACATATCAAGATTTGTTTCAAAATAATAGAGCTGAAAAAATTGTTTTTTTTGACAAGAGGGCGGTTTTTGTGATTAAATCAAAAAATACTCTTCATAATGGGAATATTTGTCTATACTGTTGATCGCGACTATTCCCATTATGAAAATAATTTTATCAAAACTGCAAAGATTGAGTCAAGACCCAATTTAAATTTTTTTCAGGCTGTAATTATCGCTATTTTGAAGAGGAAAAGATAGTAATAATATAATACCTTTTTTCTGGCTCAGGGAAATATCAATTATCCAAAAGAAAATAATTAATGTGATTATTGTTGAATCGTCTTGTACCGATGACTACATATTCAATCAAGAAACGTATCTAAAATAATTAGCTTAAATTAGATGATACATAGCAATTTATCAATCTATCTCAAAAGGAACATAAAGATAAATTAAATAATAACTATCAAATAATACATTATGTCAGTATAATACTTTCAATTGTTAAGTCCTGAAAGTATTTAAGATGAAGAAAAGTTGGTCACTGCTGTTTTCTGTTAGTTGCTGTGCTTTAAGCAATTCATTAGTTTCCAAACCAGCCATAGCACAAGTTTCAGCAGATGGAACAACTAACACTACAGTTAGCGGCGATGGTAATGGCAACTTTACTATAGAGCAAGGCGATCGCGCTGGCAATAATCTGTTTCATAGTTTTGGCGATTTTTCCGTCCCCACTAACGGTTCAGCATTTTTTAATAATGCTATGGATGTTTCCAATATCTTCAGCCGCGTTACTGGAGGAAATATCTCTAATATCGATGGTTTAATTCAAGCTAACGGCAGTGCCAATTTATTCCTAATTAACCCCGCAGGTATATTATTTGGCAACAATGCACAATTAGATGTTGGTGGCTCGTTTCTGGGTACTACCGCCGACAGTATTTTGTTTGAAGATGGAGTATTTAGCGCCACAGATTTTGATAATCCGCCTTTACTTACGGTTAATGCACCAATTGGTTTAAATTTTCGCGATAATCCAGGGGATATTGTAAATACATCTGTCGGTCAAAATCCTGATGGAGAAACTAACATAACAGGTGGCGCAGTTGGATTACAAGTTCCAGAGGGAAGAACTTTAGCTTTAGTTGGTGGTAATGTTCTACTAGACGACGGAAATCTTACAGCAAAAGGTGGTCATATTGAAATTTCCAGCGTCTTAGGTGATGCAGATGTTGGAATTATTGAGACAGAAAAAGGATTTACCTTCAATTATGATTCCATCAATTCTTTTGGAGACATTACATTACAAAACACCTCAGTTGTAGATGTCAATTCTAGTAATGGTGGCAGCATTAATGTCAACGGTAATAACTTAACTGTTAGTAATAGTTCCTTAAATTCTGGTATTGCTTCTGGGTTAGGAACTGCAAATTCCCAAGCAGGAGACATCAAGATTAATACTAGCTTACTATCTATTATTGATAGAGGAATTATTTCTAACTCTATCTCTGGACAGGGTAGTGGTGGGAAAATTATAATCAACGCTAATGATTCTGTTGCTTTAGGCAATCAAAACAGTCGCGGTTTTTTATTTAGTGATGTAAATGTTGACGCTATTGGGAATAGTGGAGGAATTGAAATAAACACGGGTTCGCTAACAGCAACAAATGCTTCTCAAATAACTTCGCAAGTATTTGGTAAGGGAAATTCAGGAGACATTAACATTAATGCTCAAGGAAAAGTATCTTTTGATGGAAGAGATGAAACAGATTCCTTTCCTAGCGCCATATTTACTAGTGTAGAGCCAAGTGGAGAAGGAAATGGTGGAAATATTAATATTCAAGCTGAATCTTTGGAAATAACAAATAGAGCACAATTTCTAAGTAATGTGGAAGGAATTGGCGATGGTGGAGATATTAATATACAGGTAGCAGACGAAGTTAGGCTGGTTAATTCAATTCTAATTTCTGAAGTTAGCGCCCCAGATGAAAATGATGAAGGTGGTCGTGGAGATGCGGGAGATATTAATATTACGACAAGCTCTTTACTGCTTCAAGATGGCTCCTCACTATTAGCTGATACGGAAAATATCGGTGATGCAGGCAATATAAACATTGAAGCTCAGGATGGTGTAGTTTTAGAAGGGGAAGGATTTTCAGCATTTACTAATTCTACTAACATAGTTCCTAGTCAAATCACCGCTACAGCAGATGATTTTGAAGGTGTAATAGGAGAAGGAGGAAATATTAATATATTCACATCATCTCTTACTGTAAGAGATGGTGGATTCATAAGTGCTAGGACTTTTGGACAAGGAGATGCGGGTAATTTAACAATCAATACCGAACGATTACTACTTGAGGGAGGACAATTAAATACCATTACTTTTGGAGACGGAGATGCAGGAAACCTAATAATTCGAGCTTCAGAATCATTAGAAATATTAGGAACATCAGTTAATAGTGGCTCTTCTACAGGAATATTTGCAAGTGCTATAGGAGGAACTGGAAATGGGGGGAATCTAACAATTGCTACGGAGCAGTTGACGGTTAGGGATCAAGCATTACTAAGTGTAAGTAATTTTCAAAGCCGAAATTTGATTCCTCCAGGCTCTGGTGCAGCAGGAACGCTAAACATTGAAGCTAGTTCTATTCAACTTGACAATGAAGGTACTATTACCGCAGCTAATGCTAATGGTATTGGTGGGACTTTAACAATTAGTGCAGATTCTTTAAGTTTGGACAATCGAAGTTCAATAGAGGCTTTTTCAACTTCTGAGATAGGCGAAGGCGGCATTATCAATTTGAATTTGGATAATAATTTATTTCTACGCAATAGTAGTGAAATATCAGCCAGAGCGGATAATGGAGCAACAGGAGGCACAATAAATTTAAACACTAATTTTATCATTGCTTTTCCTAACGAAATACCAGGAGACGGTAGCGATATCATTGCCAGCGCAGTAGAAGGAGATGGAGGCAATATTAGCATTACTGCCGAGTCTTTATTAGGTATCAGCGAAGGAAAGGCGATAGAAGGAAACGGAACAAATGATATTGATGCTAGTTCAGATTTCGGGTTAGATGGCACAATATCTATTTTTACTCCAGATATTAACCTGATTCAGGGAGCAATTGAACTACCGAGTAATGTTGTTACACCAGATCAGGCCGTAGCTCAAGCCTGTAGTAATAATCTCAGGACAGCTAGTAATTTTGTGATCAATGGCAAAGGCGGAACTCCTCCTTTACCAGATGCGCCGATGAATTCAGAAATGATTACGGTTGATGGCACAACAGCTAATTCAAGCCAGGGTTATGCGATCTCAACTGGCATTGGTGATATTATTCCCGCCAGAGGGGTAATTAAAAGACCAGACGGCAGTATTGTTTTAACTGCTACTCCTGTTAAGGGTAATAGTTCAAGAGTGCCTAGCGGTTCGCCCAACTGTAGCTAGCATTGTCCCAGATTTCTAGTTGATTCTTAATCCAAACTTGCTGTACTTTATCAATGAATAATTAATAATTGATAATTAATAATTGTTTAATTCGGTTTAAGTAGAGACAAGGCATGCGTTATCTCTACTACATGCGGCAATGCGGGCGGTCAACAATGTGAGGTTCCCTCACATTTACGCCCTTAAAACTTTCGCCTTTGTCTTTTTTTAAGGAGAGGTAATTATTAATTATTCATTATTAATTTTTGAAAATTTGCTTGTTACTCCGTATAATCGCTTAGTGCATCATTTACCATCTCCTATTAAGCAGCAACTTACTTTAATTCAGCTAGCAGATTCTTTTTTTCCTTCAGGATCATATACTCTCTCCCATGGTTTAGAATCTCTAGTCCAACACAATAAGATCCATAACCCAGAAAGTATCAGCTCTTTTTTGCAAATACTGCTGCACCACAAAATAGCGCCCTGTGACCTGGTAGCTTTGATTCATGCTTTTAATGCCAGCACAGAACAAGATATCAATCAGATTAAACAGGTAGCCACTCAACTATATGCTCAAACTTTAATTGAGACTACCCGCAAAACTCAACTTCAAAGTGGACGGGCATTACTGATGGTGGCACAGTCTACCTGGCAACATCCGCAGCTAGAAGCTTTAGATCGACAACGCGCTTTAAATCAATTTCACTGTTTACATCCTGTTTTGTTTGGCGTCGTTGGCAGTATTGCTGGCTTAACGGTCACTAATACGGCGATCGCTTTTTTACATGGCTTTGTTACGGGAGTATTAGGTGCTGCTATCCGCTTAGGAAGCTTAGGACACCTACAGGCACAACA
>JBCCDL010000422.1:0-5655 GCA_039030815.1 Cyanobacteria bacterium P01_A01_bin.83
GCTTTAGAAGCAGAAAAGATCCAGGCAGAGCATGAAGACTTGCAAACTCAAATTGCCGATCTCAACGATATTTTAGCCAGAAAAGAGCGAATTGAAGGCATTATTGAGTCAGAGTTGACCACCATTAAAAATGTCCACGCTACCCCGAGACGTACCGAAATTGTCCAAGGAGAAGGAGAATTACTAGACAAAGATTTAATTGCTAATGAACAGTCAGTGATTCTGCTAACAGAACAAGGATATATTAAGCGCATGCCCGTCAGCACTTTTGAAGCGCAAAGCCGTGCCACTAGAGGTAAAGCCGCCGCCAAGATGAAGGAAAATGACGGTGTCGAGCATTTCATGACCTGTTGTGACCATGATACAGTCTTGTTTTTTAGCGATCGCGGAGTGGTCTACTCGTTCCCAGCATATCAAATTCCTGCTACTTCTCGCACTGCCAGAGGGATTCCCTTGGTGCAGATGTTGCCCATATCTCAGTCGGAAAAAGTAACTTCGATGATCGCGGTTAGCGAATTTACCGAAGATGAATATTTAGTGATGCTAACCTGTAAAGGCAATATTAAAAAAACCGCCTTATCTGCTTTTGCCAGTATTCGTTCTAATGGTTTGATTGCCATTTCACTACAGCCAGAAGATGAACTGCGCTGGGTACGTTTAGCAACAGAAGAAGATAGCGTAATTATTGGTACCCGTAAAGGGATGGCAATTCACTTCCAGGCTAACAATAAGCAACTACGTCCCTTGGGTAGATCGACTAAGGGAGTCAAGTCCATGAAATTGAAGGGTGATGACGAATTAATTAGTATGGACATTATTCCTTCCCAGATTGTCGCTACCATAGATAATCTAGTTGACGAAGAAGAAGACAATAGCGAAGAGTTATTAGACGAAACTGTAGATCAGGGACCTTGGCTGTTGGCAATTACCAATAATGGTTATGGTAAGCGCGTGCCGATTGCCAAATTTCGTCTACAAAATCGTGCGGGAATGGGAGTTAGAGCAATCAAGTTTAAATCCTCAGATGATCGCCTAGTGGCAATTGATATTGTCAATCCCGATGATGAACTAATGATTGTCACTAATCGAGGAATTATGATTCGTCAGACAGTTGAGGCAATATCCTTACAGTCTCGTAATGCTACTGGGGTTAGGGTTCAAAGATTGGATAAAGACGATGCGATCGCTGCTGTTGCCCCTGTGCCACCAATTGAGGCAGAATCAGTAGAAGAATAGCCCCGCAGTAACGACATTTAAGCACATATAGATTAAGTAGAGGCGAATACCCTCTACTTTTTTTTAGCAAAAAATATATACTAATATGATAGCTTGATTAACATAACTTCTCTTTAAAAAATCTCAATTGCTAGCTGTATTCAAACTCAATATTTTTAGCACTTAAGGTATTTATCATAAATTAATGTTAAACAGCTAATTTCTGTTAATCAACCACTTACTAATCAAAAATACAGCGGTGGAAGGTAAAGCTCTAAAAATATTATTAGTTGAAGATAATTTAGCTGATGCCTCTTGGATCAGCAAAACACTGTCAGAATATAGCTGGCAAAAGTCCAGCCTCAGACACGTTAAAAAAGTAACCGAAGCGATCGATACCCTGGGCGAAGATAGCTTTGATGCTATTTTGTTAGATTTATCTTTACCTGATAGTGAAGGTATAACTAGTTTAGATATTGTCAAACAAAAAGCGCCTCAACTACCAATTGTAATTTTAACTGCTACTGACGATCCTAAAGTAGCAATGCAATCTTTACGCCAAGGAGCGCAAGACTATTTAATCAAGGGTGAATTTGAAGGAAAACTTTTAAATCGTTCCATTCAATATGCTATTGCCAGAAAACGTACTGAATTTAATCTTCGACAACAAGCATTGATGAAAAAAATGCTAGATCAAATTCGTAACTCCATCGATCTAGAGGCAATTCTTCAAACTACTGCCAGCGTAATTCAGCAATTTTTGCATAGTGATCAAGTATTAATTTATCGGTGTGAATCGGGACAATCAGAATCAACTACCGTGGTTTCACAATCAATTGATGCTCAATTAAATCAGCCTTCGGGATCAAGATTTATTAACGCCGTGAATCTAAGCTCTCTCCACTCAATTTTATCAGAATCAACATCGGTGCAAGCCGTAGAAGATACTTTGATCTCGTCTCATAGTGAGTTGAAAGTTGTAGAACCTCAACTAGTGCGTTCTTATCTAATTCTACCGATTTGGTTTGCTGAATCCTTAGACTATGTCTATGAAGACTTAACCGTCCCCATGGTTAAAAACACCGTGTCCCGCAATCAAGATGAAGGATTGTGGGGAATGCTGGTAGCCTATAATCTTGAGCAAACTCGAAAATGGCAAGCCTGGGAAATTAACTTTTTACAGCGCCTGACTACCCAGGTAACTATTGCGATCCAGCAGTCTCAACTTTGTTGTCAGCTACAAACAGCCAATCAGAAGTTGCAGCAATTAGCAATTTTGGATGGACTTACAGGAATTGCCAATCGACGCTACTTTGACTTAGTTTTAGATAAAGAATGGCATAGACTAGCCCGAGAACAGCAGCCCTTATCTTTAATTCTTTGTGATGTTGATTATTTCAAAGCCTACAATGACTTTTATGGTCATCAGCAAGGCGATCGCTGTTTGCAAAAAGTAGCCCAAATACTCAAAAAATCCACCCGCAGACCAGCCGATTTAGCCGCACGCTATGGCGGAGAAGAGTTTGCCCTGATTTTGCCTAATACTGATGCTCAAGGCGCTTTACATCTTGCTCAAAGTATTATCGAAAGTTTGGCGAACAAGCAAATTCCTCATCATAAATCGAGGGTTAGCGACTTTGTTACTTTAAGTATGGGAGTTGCCAGCAGAATTCCCCATCGCCAGCAACCATTTACTAAGATCATTGAAACAGCAGATAGTTTACTGTATCGAGCTAAAGAAGCAGGTCGTAATCAACTGGCTATTAAGCAAGATGAGGCTTTTGTGACACTTCCACAGGGTAAACCTAGTTAATCAGTTGTTTAATGTTTAATGTTTAATGTTTAATGTTTAATGTTTAACCCCATCTTCCGTATTAGTTGCGTAGGGATTAGAATTATGGAGACTTAAGTTAAGGCTTTTATTAGACAATTGTGTCGATGGATAACAATCTTGTAGGACAAACTATTCAGGGACGTTATTACGTCGTCAAACAGCTAGGAAGAGGTGGTGTAGGAATCACATTTTTGGCTCACGATCAACAGTGCTTCAACAGTCAGTGTGTAGTAAAACAATTAAAGCCCAAAACCCTAAATCCCAAAACTTTAACTATTGCCAGAAGATTGTTTAATCGCGAGGCAGAAATTATGAATCGCTTAGGAGACTGCGATCGCATTCCTCGTTTATTAGCCTATTTTGAACAGGACACTGACTTTTTTTTGGTTCAAGAGCTAATCGAAGGACATGACTTAAGCCAAGAAATAATCCCTGGACAAGCTTGGTCTGAATCAAAAACAATTGCTTTAGTACGAGATGTTCTCGAAGTATTACTAATTGTGCAACAACATAGTGTTATTCATCGCGATCTCAAGCCATCCAACTTAATGCGCCGTTCTCAAGATGACAAAATTATTTTGATCGATTTTGGTTCAGTCAAGCAGGTAAGCACTCAAATCATTGATGCCGCAGGACAGGTTAAACAAACGGTAGCGGTTGGTACTAAATCTTACATGCCAATGGAGCAAATGATGGGTCGCCCTGGTTTTTATAGCGATATTTATGCTTTGGGGATAATTGCTATTCAAGCTTTGACTGGAATTAACCCCAAAAAACTGGCAGTCGACCAACAGGGAGAAATAATTTGGCGGAGTAGATTAAATAATCGAATAAATTATCAGCCTCGCTTTTTGGATATTCTCGATAAGATGATTCGTTACCGCCATCAAGAGCGATATAGTTCAGCAGGGGCTGTTTTAGCAGATTTGTCACAGCTAGACGTAGCCCAAAACAATAACAAAAAAACAGTTATTGTCTCTCAACGCAATTCTTCACCTCAACAGACTCAGCAATCACCAAATACAAACCAAGAACAAACCCTGATAACCAATAAGTCATCTTCAGCATCGAGCAATTTAGCAAATCAAACCTCAGTAGTTAAAGAATCAGGCAAATCAATTCAACCTGATCCTGCGCCTCAGGGCAAAAAATCAAATAAAGCTCAGTCTACCTTGGTTACTGGAATTATAGCCGCTTTGGCAATCATCGTAGCTGCCTGGGGAGGATGGATACTACTTCAACGTCAGTCATCCGAACCCGAAGTTGAACTGTCGCTTTACGAAAATTCTGGTCAAGGTTTTAGAATAGGATATCCCGATGATTGGTCGCAACAGAATCGTGATGATTTTTTGGCGACGGGAGTAGTTTTTTTTTCTCCCTTGGAAAATGATTCAGATCAGTTTAAAGAACGAGTCAGTGTTTTGGTCGAAGATCTAGGTGAGATTTCTCTAGAGCAGTATACCGAAGAATCTGTGGCTGAAATTAAACGACTTTCCGATCCTAATGTCGGGGAGGCACAGACCATTACTATCGGGCAAGAATCGGGCAGAAAAATAGTTTATGGAGGGTCAGAAAATGGCGGTGCTGTGCGCAGAATGCAAGCTTGGTCGGTAAAAGATAAACAAGCATATGTTTTGACCTACACCGCCTCACCCGAGAACTATGAAACATATTTGCCAACAGTAGAAAGAATGATTGAATCTTTTGAAACGATCAATAACTATTAGATCGCCCAAGATAATAATTACAAGCGATCAAGTAGTTGTCGTTTTTTAGTTTGAAACTCGTCTTCTGTCAAAATACCTTGCTCTCGCAGCTTACCCAGCTTCTCTAAAGTTTGATAGACATCCGCAGCTTGTTCTTTGTTATTTTCAAGATCGCTGACATAAGATTTACCCTGTTGGAAGGCTTCTTCATAAGCTTTTCTCAGTTGGTCTTCCACAAAATTGCTCAAATTGCCTGAATTAGCAAAATGACTGATAGCAACCTGTCCTACCGCGTAAGTTGATGCACCTGAAGTCAAAGACATAGTTGCACCACCCAAAACCGTACCCACTCCAGGAATAGCTTTAAGGAAGCTGGCGCCTAAACGGGCGATAGTAGTTCCTGTTAAAGCGGAAACAAATGCTTTACCCATACTTTTGGAATAGTTGACCCCATAAAGTTCTGCTAGCTGCTGGAGCATTTCTAACTGGATAGCGGTAACTGCGGCAAAGTCAACTAAAGGAATCGGAATTAAACCACCGCCCATTGACCAAAGAACATGAGAACGAATAATTGATTGTGCCTTATCAGTTTTACTTTCAAACATAGGGAACTAAACTCAAATATAATATTTGCTTTGAGCCTAGCATATTGCTTTTATAGCTTATGTGATTTTGCTTTCAGTAATTTTGATTAATTATTTAAAATAATTACTTTGATAATAGCGATTACGCTATCGCGTAGCCGACTGATCGCTATAAACCTTTAATAATATTTTGCCGCGGCTTGAATTGCTCCAAGGTTCTCAGTTTTTCATATAGCTCTTTTTCTTCGGGGCTAATCTCTTTAGGAGTGACAATTTGAATTTCTACTAGCTGATCACCGCGATCGCCTGATTTGCC
>JBCCDL010000423.1:0-5627 GCA_039030815.1 Cyanobacteria bacterium P01_A01_bin.83
AAGAGTTGCAATATACAATGTAAAAAATAACCTTTAAAAGTTCTACAGAGGTTCTAACTATGGTTATTACAGCTATTGTCGGGGGAATTTCTTCGACTATGGCTGATTTTCTTAATTTTGAACCGAAGCGATAAAAAAGGCGCTAGAGTTTCTCACAGCGCCTTTAAAATTAATTTAGATTATTGATTTAAAACTAAATAATGATTTTCCGATGAATCCTAACAACTGGTTTACTACGTTATTTATTTGTGCCCTCATAACTATAATTAGCGTTAGTTATGGTTGGTTAGTACAACAGCAAATATTACCCTTTAGGTCAGTAATGGCTTTTAGCAATGCTCAACAGCAGTTTATAAAAGTTTGGGCTAGTATTGCTGTGCTAATTGGGATAATCATTCCCGCAGTTATGTTGATTGTTTTTTGGGATAGATCAATGCTGCGTAATTTTTTTAGTTGCTATCTAGTTGCTGTTTTTATTCAATTGCTTAGTGAAATAATTTTAAGTCGTACATTATGTAAAAGTGTTGTGGTTATTATTGGAACTCTTTACACAGGATTTCGGATCTGGCAATTATGGTTAGGGCTACATTTAATTACTTATTCCCAACCCTGGCTTAGTTTGTTATATTTAGTTTTTTTCTTCTGGGTTGCAAATATGATTATGTTGACCACAATGGCGATTCCCAGCATTTTGCCTCAGTCTGATGATTATGAGTCTGTTAGTGGAGAGTAGAGTAAAGCTTAACAGTTTTGCTTAAATACAATAAGAAACTTTTTCAAAAAATAGTGTGAAGTTTTGAATATGAAGATTCAAAGCTTAATTTTAAGATTAAATTTATGTGATATTTATATGACAAAAAATATTAAATAAGCCATAGTAGATCAGTAATGAGAGCATATGCAAAATTTAATTTAATGAATCGGCATCATAATTCTTTGTTTACTTATTTAAGTAAAATTACTGAACAAGCTACAGTAAATAAAGGTTGGCTGGAATCTATAAGAAATCAAGTAACAATGGATAACTCTGAATTGAATAAGACTATGCTTCCATTCCAAAGCATAGCAGAAAGATTCACTGGGATTGAAAGAATGAATCAAGCATTACTAGAATCTCAAAATATCTTCAGAGATGGTTTTGCTAACTCAGGATTAAACAAAGAATTACTTGAATCTATAAGTAGTGAAAGTGTTATTGCTGAATCTAAATTCAAAGAATTAAAGCAATTAATTGACTGCAAAAATGTAATTAATGCACTGTCTGAGCTGAAAAAAACTTGGGAAATAGAAAAACTTGCTCAAAGCTCACTATCTAAGTTTGCATTTGAAGATGTTGGTAAATTAATTTCATTATCGGACAATTCTAAAAATTTAGTTCTTAGAGAATTTGATGGTCTTGCAAGTGCTTATATTCGTTTAACAGAACTCAGAAACACTGAAGTATTAAATGCTTTTCCTTTTTACTTTTTATCAGATTAGACCTCAACAACCATAAAAAGCTCAAATAATCAAACATTCAACGAATATAGAACTAAAAAAAAGACGCTGTGATAAACACTAACGCCTTTAAAATCAATCTAAGCTATTGATTCAAGTTAAATTCTGTCTTCCATCATTTTTTGTACCGCTTCGGCAATTTGTGCTGGCTGAACAATGGTTAAGCTTTCTAACTTGCCGTTGTAGGGTGTAGGAATATCTTGAGAAGATAATCGCAGTACGGGGGCATCTAACTCGTCAAATAGCTGTTCGTTAATTAGTGCCACCAATTCTGCACCAATCCCACCAGTTTTCATACATTCTTCGACAATAATCACTCTGTGAGTTTTGCGTACCGACTCACTAATAGTTTCCATGTCAAAGGGCTTCAAGGAAATTAAGTCGATAATTTCGGGGTCATAACCCTGTTGGTCAATGGCTTTTAATGCTTGAGTACAATGGTGGCGCATCCGTGAATAGGTGAGAATCGTAACATCTTTACCCTCTCTGACCATTTCTGCCTTGTCTAAAGGTAAGATGTATTCGTCGTCTGGAAGATCGTCTTTGAGATTGTAAAGTAGAACATGTTCAAAGAACAACACGGGATTATCATCGCGGATTGCGGCTTTAAGTAGTCCCTTAGAATTATAAGCCGTAGAACAGGCGACAATTTTTAAGCCAGGTACAGCATGGAAATATGCTTCTAGACGTTGAGAATGTTCTGCACCCAACTGTCTACCCACACCTCCTGGTCCTCGAATTACCATGGGGATTTTGAAGTTACCTCCAGAAGTGTAGCGCAGCATCCCTGCATTGTTAGCAATTTGGTTAAACGCCAATAGCAAAAAGCCCATGTTCATCCCTTCAATTATGGGACGTAACCCAGTCAAAGCAGCACCTACAGCCATGCCGCAAAAGCTATTTTCGGCAATGGGAGTATCTAATAAACGCAGATCGCCATATTTCTTATACAAATCTTTGGTGACTTTATATGAACCACCGTAATGTCCAACATCTTCACCCAGGACGAAGACAGTCTTATCTCTCGCCATTTCTTCGTCAGTCGCTTCTCTCAAAGCGTTAAACATTAAAGTTTCAGCCATAATACTATATCCTTAGTCACCAACAAATAATACTATCATCACAAGATTGCTACCATGTAATCTAATCTTAGGCTTTATTGGCGCCAGCTCATAACCAATCGTTTACCAATTGTTAGTTAAATATGACTTTAGCCACCGTTAATACTTTTATTACCAAAGAATCAGCTCTCGACTTGATTGATTTTGCGATCGCTCAATCTCAAGCCGACGGGGTATTTATCAGCATCAGTGCCAGTGAAACTGCCCTTAGTCGCTTCAGTGAGAATCAAATTAGTCAGAATGTTCGTAAAAACACATTTAGCTTAACCGTCACTAGCTACTTTGGTAAACGCAGCGCCTCGGCTTCGACAACCGAATTAGACCGAGATGCGATCGCCCAAACTTTACGCCGTGCCGAAGATCTAGCCCGTATTGCCCCCGAAGACCCTGAATGGGTGGAATTGCTGCCCCAGCAAACTTACAGCGATCGCACACCAGCTTTTGATCAGGCGACGGCTACTCTCTCTCCCCTAAAAAAAGGTGAGATTATTCAGCAAGTATGCGAGTTAAGTAAGAATGCAGGGGTAAACGGTTCGGGAACTCTTAGTTTTCAGGTAAGTCTCAATGCCATTGGTAATTCGGCTGGGTTACGAGGCTGCGATCGCACTACGGAAGCGGACTTTAGTTTTACCGCACGAGTAGATAATGGTTCGAGTTGGAATCGTTGCACCGCCTGGAGTATTGACCAGTTGCCTATTATTGACTTAACCGAGAAAGTAATCGAACGAGCGATCGCTTCTAGAAATCCTCAAGGGATCAAACCAGGTAACTATACAGTTATTTTTGAACCTGCGGCATTTGCTAGTTTGTTACCCTGGGTAATCTGGAATTTGGATGCCCGCGCTGCCGATGAAGGACGCTCTTTTATGTCTCGCCGTGATGATTCTGGTAATCCTAGCGGTAACAAAGTTGGCGAACAGTTATTTAACCCCCTGGTGCAAGTACAGCGTAATGGGAATCATCCTCTGCTGCAAGGAGGCAGATTTTTTGGCAATGGTTTGAGTAATGAACAGCTAGATATTATTAAAGATGGTGTGCCTCAAACTCTTTCCTATAGTCGTTACTGGGCAAAAGAACAAGATAAAGAACCTACAGGGGGGATGTATCCTATTGTCATGACAGGTTCAGATCAATCTGTTGCTGATTTGATTGCTAGTACCGAAAGAGGAATTCTAGTTAGTCGTGCTTGGTATGTGCGTTATGTCGACCCTCGCACCCTCGAAGTTACAGGAATGACCAGAGATGGTACTTTCTTGATTGAAAATGGCAAAATTTCTCATCCAGTTAAAAACCTGCGCTTTAATCAGTGTCTCCCTGAAATGCTGCACAACGTGGTGGATGTAACTCAAGCAAAGCGCTGTGGTGGTAGCGTTGTTCCTGGCTGTAAAGTAGAGAATTTTCACTTTAGCAGTATTACCGATAGTATTTAGAAATTTGACATCAAGATCCCCCCTGGATCTATTCTCTAGGCTAAATAAGTTCATGTTATACCAAATCCGATTGACAAAAGATACTTATAAATAGAACGAAGAAAGTAGCTTAAAACCTTTTCCCTTTTACCTTTTCCCTTTTACCTGTCACCACCTATCAATGGCATATCTAAACAGGATTTAGTATTAGGCAGCAGTAGAGCTATTTAAATAAATCACGTTCGACTCACGTTCACGGGTAATCGAACCGTCAGTCTCTAATTTCAATAATGCCCGAGAAAGAGTAGCTGGAGCAAATCCTAATTGTCGGGCAACATTATGTAAGGAAAGATCTAGCTTGACTGCTTTATTGGCATCGGCGGCGTAGATGAGAAACTGTAGTACTCTTTGATGTGCAGCTCGAATTTCTCTTAACTCTAGGCTGTTTTGAAAATAGGTGATTTTCTGATGCGTTAATCTCAGCAAGTCTGCGATTAACTCGGGATGAGTATGCAGAATTTCTGTAATGAAATTTTGGGGATAAACAATTACCCGAGAATCATCAATAGCGATCGCACTATAAGTATAAGCAGCTTCAAAAATAGCGTTTTCGCCAATAATATCTCCCAGTTTAGCAAATTGCAGCACCGCTTTTTTGTTTTCGATGGTTGGTCGAGATAGGGAAATTCTACCTTGATCAACGATAAAGAAACTCTCAGCACTATCCCCTATTCTAAAGAGCCTTTCTCCTACAGCCAAATTCCTATAGGTAATTTTTCTTCTTAACCTAGAAGGTAAACTATCGGGATCGGATAATCTCATAAATAATATTGCTTCGAAATATAAGTAACTTTGATTTATGAGATTATTATCTTTCCCTATTCTGAGTTTTTCCTAAAAAAAAGCTGATTTTATCCGAAAACAGTCTATTAGATACGCAGTACGTAGAGAGCGTTAGGACAAGTTAAGTTACTAGCTCGTAAGGATGAACAAAGGCTCTGTGCCGCATGTATGAGGGATAAAGGATGAAACAGAAGTCATGCATGTCAAACACCATAATGCGTAGTGCTATACCATTTAATTATTAAAGTACATCTAAGACAAAACAAATTTCTCAATCGCCTTGGCAAAACCTTCATCCTGATTTGAGGTAGTAACGTGTGTCGCTTTCTTTTGTACTTCTGAGCTAGCATTGCCCATAGCAATACTAGTTCCACTCTGTTTAAACATAGCTATATCGTTGTAGTTATCACCAATAGTAAGAATCTCTGCGGTCGGAATCGATAGATAATCAGCTAATTTGCTGACCACCACTCCTTTATTGGCATCAGGTTGAGTAATATCAAGATAATAAGGCTGCGATCGCGTTGCCGACAAACGATTAGCAAATTTTGCTTGAGTGGCTGTCTCACATTGTGCCACTTGTTCAACATCTTTGCTCACCCCAACAATTTTGATAATCTTCTCTTCTATATCTTGATAACTGTCAATCACAGTTGGTTTGAAGTTGAGAGTTTGAGCATGATGATCGACATGCACTCCTTGAGGATCTTTAAGATACCAATGATGGTTACTACATAACCAAGCATCCAAGTCAAAC
>JBCCDL010000424.1:0-5617 GCA_039030815.1 Cyanobacteria bacterium P01_A01_bin.83
TTAGTAGGTTTGGGCTTAAATAGCAAACAGTGGTGGTATTCTATTAAAGGTCAACGAGAGAGAATTTACCAAGCTCTAGAACAGGTTCATCTAACCAAACAAGCCCAACAAAAAATCGGCACTCTTAGCGGAGGAGAATTAAAACGAGTTTTGCTGGCTTATTGTTTGGTCGTTCCCCGTCGTTTGTTGGTTCTCGATGAAGCCTTAGCAGGGGTAGATGCTACGGGAGAAATGGAATTTGCTGCTTTACTCAATAACCTCAAACAAGAACACAACTGGACGATTTTGGAAGTTTCCCACGATCTAGATTTAGTTAGTAGATATTGCGACTCGGTAATCTGTTTGAACCGTCGTTTACTCTATCAAGGTTCGCCCTCAACTACTCTCACTCCAGAAAATCTCTTACAAATATACGGTTCTTTAGTTAGTCCTACCTGTCATCATCATGAACCTAGCAGACGTACTGAGTCTTTTTAGTTTACCTTTTATGCAACGAGCAGTACTAGGTGGTGTACTGTTAGGAATTTTGGGGGGTATTTTAGGCAGCTTTTTAATCTTGCGTCGTCTTTCTCTATTTGGGGATACGGTGGGACATTCGGCGATGCTAGGAGTGGTGTTAGCTGCTTTATTGGAACTTCCTGCGACTTGGACGTTAATTGGTTTTACTGTTGCTTTTGGTTTGGGGGTAATTTATTTAATTGATAGAACCGATTTGGGTAGCGATACGGTTTTGTGCATTTCCCTATCGGGTTCGATTGCTTTAGGGACAATTGGCTTTAGTTATCTAAAAGGATATCGGGGTAATTTACTATCAATTTTGTTTGGGGATATTCTAGCTATTAGTAATACCGATTTGATTTTATTATTAGTACTTTTAGCTGTAACTTTAGCCTGGATAATTATTAGTTTACCAGAGCAAATATTACTTACACTCAACAGCGATCTAGCCATAGTTAAAGGTGTACCCGTTCGCGGTCATCGCTATTTTTTTATCGTACTTTTATCAATTACTATTGCCCTCACTATTCGGGCAGTTGGCATCTTGTTAGTTAATGGTTTCCTAGTTATTCCTGCTGCTTCTGCCAGATTAATTTGTCAGCAGTTTGTCCCGTTTTTAACCACTGCTGCGGGGATAGGTGCATTTAGTGGAGTAATGGGAATGGTCATTTCTGGCGCGATCGATCTGCCTAGTGGTCCGAGTATTGTTTTGGTGCAGTTATTTGGTTTTTTGGTAGTTGCTTTATGGTCTCGGCAGGGTTGATTTACGTAGGCTATCATAGAAACATTAATTTCAAAATATAAACGGAGGAATTTGCATTGTGAAATTGTTGTTTTTATTGTTCGCTGGTTGCTGTTTTTTTAAAATAGAAATTTTCAATTATTTTATTAACATTTCATATTTTCAGTTTTTCCTAATCCAGAGTATAGCTTGTGTGTGCATGTTTGTTTTTAGAAAAAAAATAAGTTGCTCAATAGCATCTTTTGTAAATAAGCTTAGATATTTTAGCTTCAAAGAATATATTAAAAAGCTATCAAAATCAATTGATGACTATAACCCAGAAATAATAGGTAAATCCCTGGTCGATCAGCTTGAACGAAATATTTTTATAAAATTTGCCTGCATTATATTATCCGTAAGCATTTTCAGCCATTATCCTATTTTATTAACAAGCCCGAAACCAGCCACTATTTTTTTATTAACGTTAATAGCCTACTGTTTTGTTAGTTTGGCTTTTAGAAAAGAAATGCTGCCATTCATAATTGGTGTATATTGTTTAATACCTTTTACTTCCTATGCTATGGCTTATCTCAGTTATGATACAGGAATCAATTTATTTGAAACTTTGCCTATTGATGTAGTACTTTTCCTGAATATGGATATTAACAATCTCACCCAGACCGCAAATAAATTGTTTTTACTTATTGCTTCTGGATCTGTTTCGACAATTTTGTTTCTGATTCTATCTACACTTCTTGTAAGAAATTCTTTGAAGTTAGTTTTTACTGCTTTCTTTAAAATGCTTCGGTTGTTTATTCCAGCAAAATTATTCGCAGCAGAAGGAGTAGAGTGATAAATTAAATTTAAAAAATTAAGAAAAAAAGTGATCGCCTGAAATTTTTAAAGTAGATATATAGAGCGATCGCTCAAAAGTTTGAAAAGCAGATACATAATGCGATCGCCTGGGATTTTGCAAGTAGTTACATAACGCGATCACACAAGGTTTTTAAGAAAGTTTAAAATGCGAGTCCATTAGTTTTGAAAAGTAGGGATAAAGTGCAATCGCCTGAGATATTTCAATCAATAAAAAAAGCGATCGCCTAAATTTTTTTAAGCAGATACATAGTGCGATCGCATTTATCCCATCTTTTCATCAATTTTATACAGTAATGATGAGGATAAGTTAAAAGATATCTAAACCTCAAATAAATATCGAATGTATCTATGGCTTGACCCTCTAATATTAATGCATTAATTAAACGACTTAAGCATGAGATTGATAATCTCGAACATGAATTATCTAAATCTATTGAACTAATCAGATCTAGAATTAATTTGTTCCCAGAAATATAATCTTGATTCAACTTTTTGCTACTCTTAATAACTATATTTTGTTTGCAGACAATACCAGAAGAAGGATTAGTGAAATTGAGCGATATCTTAATAAGGAAGAATTGTCCGATGATGAGTTGCAAGAAGCGGGAGAAGATTTATCAGAACAATTGGGTAGAGTGTTAGAAGCTAAAATAATCGTAAATAATATTAAGGAACGTTTGGAAAGTTAGTCATGAAAGTCGATCGCTTGAATGAATCAGAATTAAAGGAAATATTAGCAATTGCTCAAGAAGGAGAAAGTAAACTCAAAGAAATGAGCGACCGCGCCACAATCTTGTCAGAAAAGTGGAGAATAAAAACATCAAAACCCAAGAATAGTAATTCGGGAAATGATTGAGCGATCGCCTGAAATTTTTCAAGCAAATAGGTAGTGCGATCGCCCGAAAGTTTGTAAAGTAAATAAGTAGTGCGTTCGCGCCACGCCTAAGCCAATTAAATTCGCGAACGCCACAACAAAGCTATAATCTAACAAAATCTAAAGATACAACAATCAAATTATGAGCTTTAGTGATGTAGTTGAAACAATTAAAAACCTTTCATTAGAAGAAAAGCAAGAAATCCAAGCTTTATTGTCTCAATATCTCCGTGAAGAGCAACGAGAAGAAATATATAACAATTATCAAAAAAGCATCAGTGAAGAGCAAAAAGGGGAATTAAACTTTTCTTCAAATATTGATGAATTAAAGCAACTAATAGAAGATTAATGATTAAAGTTAGCTTTAGTTCATCCTTTAGACGAGCATTTAAAAAGCGAATTAAAGGCAATACAAAGTTAGAATCTAGATTTTGAGCAAAACTAGAGGTATTTACTAATAATCCTTTCGATCCGAGCCTAAGAACTCATAAGTTATCGGGAAAACTGAAAGATTTATGGAGCTTCAGCGTGGAATATGACCAACGAGTTATGTTTTACTTTACAGATGAGAGAAATGCCGTTTTTATTAATATTGGCAACCATGATGAAGTTTATTAGTCAATATTTCCCTTCAGGATGCATAGTTTTTATAAAGCAGTTACATAGTGCGATCGCTCGACCTTTGTAAGAAAGTAAAAAAAGCGATCTTTGATATGTTGCTGAGTAATTCTTCTTTCTCTGTCATTGGAAGTGAATTTAATTCCTTCCCTAAGATTGTATTCTTGCTTGAGATCGTCAATAATAGCATCTTGAACCTTGGGATAACCGCCAACAATAGCCAGCTTACGGTCGCTTAGGTCGATACTCTTAACTTCTATTTCTGTTTCAGAGAGCTGCTTTTTGAGTTGATACTGAGTTAATTCTGATAAAATATTGGCTTTTTTTTGCTGTAAAAGCTCGCACTCTTCTTGTAAAAGTTCTTGCTGTAGTTGTAGCTCTTCTACTGTATGCTTGAGAGACTTGTTTTCTGCGTTTAACGTATAATTTTCGTTAACTATTTCTGATTCATAATATTGAATAGATTTCTCAACAGTTACTAATGAATTTTGCAATGAGGTGATTTTTTGCTTTAGTCTTTGAATCAGCTTTTTATCCTGACGAGAAGCCTCTTTAAGCTTGTTATTTTCTTGCAGGTCGAGGACAACAAATTTGTGCTGCTGCTCAAACTTCAGATAATAAACCAACTCAGACTCTAAAGTATTTATCCGAGAATACAAGGTTTCCTTTTCGTTTTTACTATCAAAATACTGTTTTCCTGCAACGAAAAGAGCAATTCCCAAGGGTATTAGTAGGGGTTCGAGTCGATTAAAAATGATGCTGCCAGAAACTCCTGCTATAACTAAAGAGGCACACACCCCTTTAAAGTAAGAAGACTTGCCGAAAGAAAAAGATTGGGATAGTTGCATACTTTTTAAGTACCTTTTGCCATTTATATCCCTATATCGTTAAAATATTTAGCTATTATGCAGAATAGTTAATTCTGTGGTTTAGACTAAAAACCTGTACTTAGACTAAATTTATGTCTCAACAAGATAACTGGATCGATATATCTTTAACCATACATCCAGATATGCCTTATTGGCCTGATAACCCTGCGGTAAGCATCGAACCAAGTCAATGCTTGGCTCATGGGGATGTCTGCAATGTTTCCAAATTAACTATTGGTACTCATACAGGAACCCACGTAGATGGGATCAATCACTTTATTAAAGGTGGTATGGGTATTGATCAGATGCCTCTCGATGCGACTATCGGTAGAGCAAGGGTAATTGAAATCAAAGACCCAAAACAGATAAAGGTTGCTGAACTAGAAAACTATGATTTGCAACCAGGAGAAAGGATTTTATTTAAAACCAAAAATAGTTTTAATGCACTACAATCAGATACTTTTGTCGAAGACTTTGTACATATTTCTACAGATGCAGCTAAATACTTAGCTGAGAAAAAAGTCCGTACTGTAGGGGTAGATTATCTTTCCGTAGGTGGTTACAATGGCAATGTAATTGATGTACATCATGCCCTATTAGGTTCGGGAATTTGGGCGATTGAGGGATTAAATCTGGCTCAAGTAGAACCAGGAGAATATGAATTAATTTGTTTACCAATTAAATTAAAAGATGGTGATGGCGGTTTAGCAAGAGCAATCTTAAAGCCTCTTAAATAGTAGCAATGTAGCTTTATTTATTACCTTTAACTAACCAAGAGTAATTTTTTTAACAATTAAAAATAATCTTGTTTTTAGCTCGATTTGCTATTGAGTTGCGAGTCGTTAGAATAAGCAAATCTGTTGCAATAGCATATTAATTTGAGTTTTTAATTAAAAGCGATCGTATTTAGGACTGTTTCTTTCTCTTGAATTATTTAGTAACGACTAAGCTTCAAACTTTGTCAGCAGTTGGTTCATAAATAGACTCAAAGTACTTTTCAGATTAAGCCATATTTTACATTGAATCTATGGCTATTTGTATTTTTCATGACAATACTTATAATCCAATTATTTTGATGTTGAGCTATAACTGTAGCTGAACTTAATTTATTTGCTTGTTTATAATGTATCGCCGTTCTCAAATAGATAATCATAATCTGAA
>JBCCDL010000425.1:0-5587 GCA_039030815.1 Cyanobacteria bacterium P01_A01_bin.83
TGTATTAACGCTTGTCGTTATTAACGTCTGACGTTAATATACAAACATGATTGTTTCATTTAAGTCAAAAGAAACAGAAAAAATATTTCGCGGTCGATATTCCCGCAAGTTAGCGCAGAATATTCAGAGGATTGCTGCACGCAACTTAGAACAATTAAATGCGGCAACCGTTATGGATACCTTGCGTATACCACCAGGGAATAGATTAGAAGCACTTATTGGAGACCGTAAAGGACAGCATAGTATTAGAATTAATGACCAGTGGAGAATCTGTTTTGTTTGGCGAGATGGCAATGCTTATGATGTAGAAATTGTAGACTATCACTGAAAAATTTATGGACAAACGAGAATTTTCACCAATACATCCAGGAGAGATCTTACTAGAAGACTTTCTCAAACCGATGAATATCAGTCAGTATTTCGTAGCGCGATCGCTGGGTGTGCCGCCACGTAGGATCAATGAGATCGTACATGGTAAGCGTGCTATTACTGCTGATACTGCTTTAAGGTTAGGACGTTTTTTCAATATGGAAGCTCAGTTTTGGATGAATTTACAAAGTAGGTACGATCTTGAAATCACTAAAGAAAGACTGTTAGACAGATTGGACAAAGAAGTTAGTGTTTATTCCTTCTAACTAATTACTATTGTAAATCTCGTTGACCAACTCATAAAAAAGCATTCTGGTGGCTTTGAACAAAATCCTTACTAAACTATCCTTACCCTTGACAGTTTTTTTAAGTTCTTGATAGCGATCGCCTAAAGTTTGACCAACATCGCCACCAATAATATTGCCTTTGCGAGTCACCAAATAAAGCGCCCAACCATAAAGATGGGAGCGAACCAGGGAACTACCATGAAACTTACGTTTCTTACTATCCCCAGAAATTTCATAGCTGAAGGACAAACCAAGATAAGCTTGAAACTTCCGTAAAGAGCGATCGCGTTTTTGTAATTTGCCCCTCGATGGTTCGTACTCGATCCACGGTTTACCATTGACCAAAAATCTATCAATGGGAAACAGATGCACCAGGAGGATTGCGCGAGTGCTAGTACCAAAGCGGAACTTATCAAACACTCGGTTGTAGGCATCAAATTGAGGTAAAGCGATCGCTTTTTCAATTTGCTCCCTTTGGTCAGAAAATCTAATTTCAAGGTCAATAATAGTCTTAGCGTGAGCGCGAGTATAATCAGTAATATTAATCCCTAGCTCGGGGGCAATGGATAAAGAGTATTTTTTCTCGTAGCGAGAATTGCTGTTACCAGTAGCCAACCAGTAAATGAATGGCGTAACCCCACTAACATTACTGATCTTCATCGTGTGTTGTGCTGCCTCGGGAAACTCTAGAGATAATCTTTGACGAAGCTGAGAGATAAGGTTGGTTCTGAGCTTCTGTAGTTGTTCTTTCTCGTGAAATAATTCTCGTAAACTGGCAATTATTTCATCAGAATAATATCGAAGAAATCTACGATTACCATGAATATCGATAAACTGAGGATTGAAGTAACATGCCGCTAGACATAAAGCATCTTCCTCATCTCGCTTATTAGTAAAACCGTAATTTTTACGTTGACCTGCTAAATCTGTGTGACCAACCCAACAAATTTCGATGTTATGTTTCTTGGCGATCGCGACCCAGAAATGAGAATACCAGTGACCCGAAGGTTCTAGGACAATAGCCGTAGGTTGAAACGACAATAGTTTCTCTACCCCAGCCCTGTCACAATCAATCTTGTAAAATTTCTTGTCTCGACGAAGCTTTTTATAGTGCTGCTGAATATTAACGGAAAACTCGTGAAGACAGCACAAAACCGCCGAACCACGTCCGACATCTAAACCAACGATATTTATCATGTATTATGGGAGTTAGGAAATTAGCAATCTCGGACGGCTTGCGAAACTCCCGAAAGTGGCAACTTTCTTCCTTCTGTAAGCACTTGTTCGAGATATTTTTATAGGTAGCTTGGCTTCTGAATAAACAAAGCTCGGAGTTAGGCAAAACCTTTACTACTGGCTTATTTCAGCTTGAAAGCCCAATACATACCCATGTGTTGGCTTTGGACACCCCCACGACACAAAGTAAGCTCTGTGTTTTGATCGCCCGTCCGTAAAGGCAATCTCACGTTTGCGGATTTTTCAATAGACACTAAATCTTGCTCATCAATCAACGTTGCGCCAGTGCCGTAAGCTTTTTGCCAGTCATACTCGACTATGTAGATAGTTTGACCGCCCATAAGTTGATATTTCTCATCAATAAACCAATAGGTTTCTGCTCTTTCTGGCAAGTAAAAGCTATCAACAACCGTACCGATAGTATGAATCGATCCTTTGTCAAAATACAGAATACCTACGCGATCACCTATCTTAAACTTTGGTTTACTCATCTTCTTCGATCGCCCGTCCGTAAAGGCAATCTCACGTTTGCGGATTTTTTAACCAACATATCGATCAAACTAGCTTCGGTTAGGGTCAGACACATAGCACTTTTCCCTATCGGTCGAGTGAGGCTGTAAACCCAACCAGGATAATAGTCATAGCGAAAAACGTCGGTAATTTTCCAACCATTGATTATATTGCCAATCTCATACTTTGGTTTTGTCATTAATGTATTTATTAAATTCCAGAACATTATTGGTGGCTAATAGTAACGTATCAACAAAAATCTTCGCATTATAAAACTCGGCTAATTCATCTGAAGTCAACTGTCTATCTTTTTTTTGCATTGATAACAATTTGATTTTTTTTCGGTTCGCTGCAATGGCAATTACATCTCGAAGATCTTCTAGGGAAAGATTGTCTAAATTTGTGGCAACTGCATTTACATTTACTTCCATTAATCGCCTACCTCATACTTTGCTTATTCATCCTCGTCATCTCTTATATAATCTTTTCTATATCTAGCCAAAATCCAAAACTCACCACCACAAACTGAACAGAATTCGTCGTAATCATAGTAGCTACACTTTGGGCATGCACATAAAGGCTCAGGCTCTAGTGGATAATCTTCACTCATCACGATCGCTATCCTCATACTTTGGTTTATTCATGGTCAAAAAGGTATATCATCCCATTCGTAATCAATAATCTCATTCTGGATAACCGCTGCGAGTGGTAGGTAGACTTTTCGATAAATTCGTCTCATCCATTGCGCTAACACTTTCCCCTCGGAATAGCTTCCATCGCGTACCGATTAGGTTAATCTTCAGCACAAGCATAAACGCCGCATTACAATCTGCACCGCACAAAGTATTATTTGATTTTTAGGTACTTTGTTAATTTATTGCTCAACGTAATGTAAATTACATTGACCACTTTGAGACAATTAAGGTATCAGACGTAAAAAGAATTTGAATTGCCGTTCGGTTTCCAGACACGTTTGATGTTTTTTGTTGTCTACCAATCACCACTTTAGTGAATTCTTTGAAAAAAGTCAACCACTAAAGTGGCGAACGTAAGTTAATATGAATCAAGAGAATATCACCACTAAAGAGGGGATTGATACGTTGAAATCCTATATTGAAAGCGCTGGCTATACACAAACTAGTCTTGCAAAAGAAATGAATTTATCTACTAGCATCATTGGATATTGGGTTGCTGGGACAAAAAAACCACGGGTAGATAGATTTTTTGAACTGTGCGAGAAGTTAAACGTATCGGCTAAAAAACTTGGTAAATCAATCGGATTAGATGTATCAAATATTCCTGATGATTAAAGGTCAACGGTTTACTTCACACAAAGCAAACCGTTATTTATCAATTCAGTAATTCAATAATACCAATGACTTGGACGAAAAAACACGATGAGTTTGCCATAAGCTGTAAACTCAGACCATCAGCACGACTACTATTACGCTGGCTCCTACGCCGCGCCAAACTAAACGAGATATTTGAGCTTGAAGTTGACCTAAAACTATTCAATGACTGGATAGCCAAATTCAAGGGAACACCCTACGATCGCAAAACCATCCGAGAAGCGATCGCCCAGCTTGACGAACAAACTCAAGGACTAATTCTAATTACCAAAAGATATACCCCATGGGTAATGAAGCTAATTGTGCGACCCCTATCTCTTATTCAAGGGTCAAATTTCCCAAATTGGGGAAAGACCCCCAAGCTACCAACGGAAAAACCCATGTACAGCGCTCAACACAAAAAACGGGTACGTGAACAACAGCAACAAGATATATCTAAGATAGATACCCTTCTTACTAACCTCGGATTGAAATATACTCCTGATGCCATTCTCAAACTGTGGCGCATGGCTGGTAAATCAGTCACCGAAGTCAAAAACGCTGTAGAGCTAATGCTGTTTCAACACTCAACCCAAGAAAAGAAAATTGGTAAACCCCATGGCTGGCTATACGATTGTCTGCGCTATGGCTGGCAAAAAGGGTTAAACCTTTACTATCAGGTAGAGTTACCATATTTCAGCTCCGTTGAAGATATCGAGAGGCACGTTAACACGGCGTTGAACTCTAGGATAATTACTCAAACATAAGTTACGGTACGCCATCAACGATCGGAACTATCTTACTATTAGCACTCTCGCTCGTCGGGAGTGCCAAAACATGGAGCAAGAGCAAGAGAAATCAAAATGAATGAACAGTTAACCATTTTTGATGTCCAAAAGGTTGTAGGAGACACAAGATCGCTGTCTCCTACAAATCAGTTAGGAGACACCAAAAGGCAAGCAATAGAGCGATTCTTATCTAAGAGCAAAACTAAAGATATAGATCCCGCAATTTACATCAAGGAGTATTCTCCTAATGGCAGAAAAACCAAATATTTTCGCCTTGATTACCGATTAGGAAAAAGAGTAAAATCGGTTCACATTCCAGGCGGGAACGTACATGCAAAATTGGCACAATATCGAGCGCGAGAATTACAGGCTATGATTGACCGTGGCGCAGAATTAGGGGAGATTATTGCGGCGGTGCAAACTTATAGAAGTTAAAAGAAATTAACGATGATAGACGATCAAGTTTTGATTGATGTGAAGTTAAATGGGGACAGCATCAAAATTAAATTTGAGTCAATTGAGAATAATCCCGTGGCGGCAAATAAAGCTGCTAAAATTCTCTACAACAAAATTCGGCAGATTTTGGCAACCGTTAAAGATGCGCGAGTTGTCGAAAGCAGTGAGCAAAACTGATTGTGACGACGCATGAGAGATCATGGTTTAAACTAAATACGCGGTCTTAGCTTAAATGGTAAAGCCTTGGTCTCCAAAACCAATAGATTAGAGTTCGACTCTCTAAGATCGTGTAATCTAACTAAATGGAAAGAGAGGCGATCGCTTTTTGACACTCAATGGGATTATCGTCTAGATAGCGATTCAATACTTCTTGTTTAAGGATTAGGCAGAGTTAAAAATCGAAAAAGTAAGTTGTTTTGGAGCAGAAGACATTGCTCGATGAATAGGTTTTTTAGAAGGGAATTTGGAACGAGGTTTTTTGACCACTCTGGGATTATGTCTGCCTTGTCTGGTCGGAATTTTTTCAGCGAGGATATCTTTAATTAACCGAGAGAAAAAAAGGGAAGTTGCTCTTGGTTGAGGTCTTGAAAATCAGAAATAGCTCGGCGAATAA
>JBCCDL010000426.1:0-5580 GCA_039030815.1 Cyanobacteria bacterium P01_A01_bin.83
GCCCTTTGTTTTGCGTAACGTCAGTGATTAAGGCTTTGTTGATTACGCTCCGCGTACCGCGAAGGGATCACTCTCAACTCTGATTTGAATTGAACACTATTACTAGAGGCTGATTCGATCATAAGCCATATATTAATTATTGATGGCAGCAAGAGTCTTTTGGTAGTTTTCTGGTTCAGTTCTTAGATAAACATATAAGGAATCAATACCTTCCTCTTCCAAAATCTCTAAAACGGCTAGGTTTAATTGTTCCTCATTGATAAAGTATAAATCTAAGTCTTCCACAAATGCTCTGATAGCTATAACACGAGCATTTTCCTCAATATGAGAAAACCGCACCAGGCACTTGATAGACATCCCTTTAATTGTAGGAATGACTTCTCTAATACGTTTACAAATTTTGGCAGTTTTCTTGGCGGAAATACCATCAATTTTAAGAGTAGTGTTAATCCCCCAAGCTAAGGGGTCTTTGCCTGTTTTTTGTGACCAGTTTTCTACTATGCCGCTAATCATTTGCGAATTTGGCATTTTTTTGACCGAACCCCAACCAGTGATCTTGAGAGTTGTACTTCTAAAGCCAACGTGTATAACTTGTACAAAACCCTCCATGCCCGTTACAAAAATCCAATCTCCTTCTTTATACAGTTGGTCTATGTAAATAATGACAGTGCAGAACCAATCATAGACAATATCCTTAAATAGCAAACCAATAGTAATACCAGCACCACCCAACAAACCGACTAATGCTCCTGCGGATGCTCCCAAAAATATTTCACCCACCTTGATAATAATTATCATGATGGCGATTGTTTGAAATACCTTGGGCATAAAAGGTCGAAACAGACTGTCTAATTCTGTTTCAGTTCGCAGAACTGTGTTCGCCAAGATTCTTCCTAGCAAGGAAGCAGAACGAAAAATAACATTACCAACAATCAGCACAAAAATAAAGTTGATAATCTTATCAATGTTGGCACTTAATTGGGGTCCTAACTCTTGTGCTATAACTGTTTGCGCTAACCAAATACCTGATACCAGCACAATTAAGCTCAGGGCTGGTTTTAAAATTTCGATTAACTCATCATCAAGAGTAGTCTCCGTTTTCGCTGTAAAACGCTCGATAACTTTAACGATAAAACTAGTAATTAGTTTTCTAAAGAACTGAGTCAGAACCAGAATGATAAAAACTGTAACAATCTTGCCAACAGGAATACCACCCAGAAGTTCTGAAAATTCAAAGTTATTTAATAGATCTGATAGTACGTCCATGTGATTTATTGAAATGGGCAACCCAAATCTTAAAGCAGAACGTAGCCAGGTTATAACATTTTAAATATTTATTCAAGAAGTATTCCTTAAGTTGTCTGCTTAAAGTTCATTATGTTAAGTTGCCTGCTTAAAGTTCATTCTTAACAGCTTAACTTTATGTAGCATGTAAATTTATTAAATTCTTTTCTTTAAATTAATAACCAATGATTATTTTTGAGGTACTTTAGTAACCCAGTCTGGCTTATCTGTAGTCTCGCCAATGGGAATGTAAATCCCTTCGCGATCAAATGCTTCCTTGAAAAGTTTTCTCAAAGTTTGTTCTATCCGTAGGTGCTTACCAGGTTTGACCTTGGTTTTAGTATGAATAGATAAACGAATATCACCAAACTCTTCAACTCCCTCTACTTGGGTTGGCTCTATAACATTATTGTTTTCGGTTTGGAATTGGCGACCAATGGTTTCGATAATCTCATAAACGCGGTCTAGATTGCTATCGTAGTCCACACCGACATCAACCACAGCATAGACAAATTCTTTAGAATAATTGGTAATTGAAGTGATATCTCCGTTACGCACAATATGAACCTGTCCGTGGCGATGACGAATGCGTGTGGTTCTCAACTCAATCGCTTCTACATATCCTGAGGCTTCATTAGTTTCGATATAATCTCCTACTAAATAATAGTTCTCAAATAAAATAAAAAAGCCCGATACAATATCATTAATTAAATTCTGCGCTCCTAAACCAACCGCTAAACCAACAATCCCTGCACCAGCCAAAATCGGCGTAGGATCGATGCTAATGGTATCGAGTACGGCAATACCTGCGGCAAAATAAATCAAGTATTTAGCAAAACTCTTAATTAAAGGCGTAATTGTTTGACGGCGCTTTTGCCGAGCTTCTGTGCTTTTTTTTGCCTTGAGCAGTAATTCATCAACCAACACATAAACGACTGAAATAAAAATGCGACTAGCTAGAATAATCGTGATCAATTTAATCCCGACTGTTCCCCATTCAGCTAGATTGGCAATAAAATCAATTTGTTGTAAAACTAGAGTTGCCATCACAACATAGATAATATATTCCAAACACCTTTTGAGAAAAGGAATTAAGTATCGCAGTTGCTGGTATAAACGCAGAAAATTATCTTGACTAGAATATTTAACGCTGAGGGCATCAAGACTATCAATAATTACAGCAACCACTTTTAAAATCAGTAATCCAATGGTAATGATTACATAGATTTTCAACAAGATGTACAAATATTTAGTAACAACCAGAGGCAGAATTAGAAATTGAGCGCAGAGAATTAAGACTGTAATCCAAGCTATATTATTAATATTATTTTTAAATGCCTTAAAGAAGATAGCAATACTCTCATCATTGTTAGAGATTTCATCAATATTCTGGGCGTATTTAGATCCTTTATCTAGAAGATAGTTAAAAATTCTTAGAACAATTACCATGGCAATTACTGCTGTAATGCTCTTAACAATTCCCCAGCTTAAAGCAATCCAAAAATCTTGAGGAATTTGGCGAATGAGCTGCAAACTATAATCCCTAACATTTTCTCCACGGTAAATTAGGAATCCATTAGCGCCAATAATTACTAAGGACAGTAATGAAGCAATAAGAATGATGAAACTGCGAAAGCTACGACGAACTACTGAAACATTAGATTCGTTATTCCTTAGTAAAGGAATTTTAGAAACAATTCTTCTATAGAGTCGATTAAAAACCCAATTTACTAGAAAAAAAATGATAATAACTAAGCTAACTTCCGCTATGATTGTAACAATATTGATTAGCATATTATTCTAGACTGGGTTTGTTATCAAAGAATTTTGTAGACTACAGAAGCAATTGAATAAAGAAAAACAATACACTCGTATATAGGGCTAAAGCCTTTGTTTATTCCCTCGTTCCTCGTTCCTCGTTCCTTATTTATTAAACTAGTGCTTTATTAGATTCAGATACATCTACCCCTTCACCTTCTTCATTCAACGAATCAATCACACCTAATATTTCTCTTTCAAAACTTACCTGCGCCCGATTAGTTTTAGCACCAAAGTAAAAACGATTATCTTGTTCTAATGCCCAAACTTGAGAATGAGAAAAGTAGCTCATCACCACACCAATCATTAGAAGAGCAAAACCTGTATAGACAATGGGTACTCCAGGGTCGGCTTTTATTTGTAAGCCAGTACTACCGATAATATCAATTAGCTTAATATTAATACCATCAATCTCGACACTTTGACCGATGCGGATGGCGCTGGTTAAGTCTCCCTGCTGATTGTATATCAAGGCTGTTCCCTGCAAGTCTTTAATCAGCATGGAAACGCCACTACTCATATCAGGTTTGGTAGGAATCCAGGTACCCCAGATATTACCTGCACCAAGAGTATCTAATTTAGCTACAGGAAGCCTAAAGATAGGGCTATTGTTAAGCTGTACTTTAACTGCGGCGATACTCCAGTTGGTTTGATAGATAGTTACGCCATCGTATCTTAAGGGTTTATTGACATGAATTGTTGATCGTTGTAATTCTGCACCATCATTACTGACGACGGACAGATCAGAATAAAATTGATCTATATCGCCATTTTCAGTGTAGTCAATCCAAAAGCGATTAACCTTAACTGACCAATCATCGGGTATCTGGTTAGTACCAAAAGGACCTAGTTCAATAATATTTTGAATTTTAAAAGTATCTCCCCCAGCAATCATCTCTTGAGCAAAAAATCCTGTAAAGATACCCCACATACCCCCTGCTAAGACAATTAGCATGCCAAGGTGGACGATAATTGGACCAATGCGACCAATAATACCTTTACGGGCATAGAGAGCATTGTCCTGTCGCCATACCTGATACTTTTGCTCTGTAAGTAGAGGAATCAAAGATGTAATTGAACCTTGTTCCAACTCGGCACTGAGGGCTAGTTTCTCAAACTGCTTCGGCTTTTGATAGTATTTCCATTTTCGGGCAGCTTTTAATGCTGGTAGTTGACGGGTAAAGGTACAGGCAGTTAGGCTAGCACCAAATAAGATTAACAGAGATAGATACCACCAAGTACTATAAACGTGATTTAAACCCCAGGCTAAAATAACTTTCCAGGTTAAGAAGCCGTACAAAGCAGGAGATTCAGGATAGTTTTGCTGATAAAAAGAGAGAGTTTCTGCCTGTTCAATTACTGTACCAGCAATACTGACTACAGCGATCGCTAATAATAAGATAATTGCTAATTTTAAGTTGGCGACCATGCCGACAAAACGGCGCAAGATTGATTGAGGCTTTAAAAGAGAATCCATTATGGAAAAGGAAAGGAACACGTTTTTGATAGTAAAACAGCAATTTTAACTTTGCTCAAATTTGAAATTGCTGTTTCTGGTTAATATTTTAGTTAAATTGACGAAGTTAGAGTCAGCCCCGACATGGGTCACCCACTATGCGCCTTTGTTTTTAAGGCGGGGTCTGTCTGACAATTAGCGAGTAGATTGAGCAATCACTTATCTAATCATATAGGTTTCTTGCCTCGGCATTGATACCATGGCAAGTGGCATCGACTCAATAGTTCCAGAGGTGATTTGATTTTAATCTCTCGCAGAGGCGCAAAGGCGCAGAGAAAGAATGCAGAGAGTTTATAATAAGAGCGATCGCTTTTTTAATCAAACTACATTTATAGTTAAACAATCTTTCATTTTCTTTTTTAGCATCAAATAAATAATCTTTTCGAGCAAATCTCGATACCAAAAACATAACCTCTTTGCTTATCTCCTCTATAATTCCCAACACAAAGCAAATAAACTCTTCGCGCCTTAGCGTCTTTGCGCGAAGTAAAAATCCAAGTTATTTTAAATTAAAATAATTAGTAGCCAATTTTTAATTTCTGTCTTGATTACGAAAACATATAGTTAAGGCTACCCCTCCAAGAGTCGAAAAAATCCAGCAGGGTAAAAATATCTGAAAATAGTTTACAACTACACCTATCCCACTCAGACCAATAAGCATTTCATCCACATTTGAAGCAGATTTAGAACCTAAATAGTGTCCAATTAATCCGCCAATTAATCCTCCTATCAATCCGCCAACAGTAGAATCATAAATTCAAAAATTAATAATGAGTAATGAATAATGAATGCACGCAGCGAAGCTGCGAAGTCGTCGAAGACGACGAACTGGGCGTACGAGAAAGCACCTCTTCTTAAAAGAAGACAAAGGCGCGTAGTTTGCCGCATGTATTGCAACTAAGGATTAATGATTTAATTATTTCTTCGTGAACGAAGAGGTCTTAGACCAAATTAATTAATTA
>JBCCDL010000427.1:0-5577 GCA_039030815.1 Cyanobacteria bacterium P01_A01_bin.83
CAGGGTACGTGATGAGAGACATAGTTACTAACGCTACCTACAATTAGTTCGTTTAAACCTTTTCTGCCATGGCTGCCAATAACAATCAGGTCTGCTTGCCACTCTTTTGCCGATTCGCAAATTTGCTGTGCTGGTTGACCAACTTCTTGAATCATATCGGTTATAATTCCTGCATCTTCAGCCTCATTTACTAAATTTTGCAGGTAGTCTATTCGGTTTGCCACTAGCATCTGCCATTCTGCTTCGGCAGTTTCGTTAGTGCTAGCACTACGATAGCCACTGCCAATCAGAGAAACAGTGTTTTGGTATCTTGCTTCTAAAGGAGAAACAACATTGAGTAACATGAGTTCAGCATCAAATGCTTTAGCTATTGATAGGCTTTGTTTAAATGCTTTGCGACTAAGTTCGCTTTCGTCTAGTGCTACGAGGATTTTACTATACATAATTATTATTTTTTCGGGGGTAAGGACAGGAAAAAGGTAATAATCTTTTATTCGTATTGGCTATTTACTAACGCCTTTGAGATAAATAATTTGCTAGAGAATGGGGACTAATTAAATTGTGTTTAGCGTGGGGATGTTGACAAGCCACCATAGTTTTTACGTGTTCGGCTTCATCGTCACGAATATTAGTAAACACATCATAAAGATTGTTGATCGCAGGACGGCGTAATTCTTGCTCTCCTGTTTGAAATTCATCAAACATATATAAATCGCCATCGCGATAGTAATCAATAGCTACCTGTGGTGCAGGTTGAGACTTGAGTCTAGCTTGATACTTATCTAAAAACTGGTCGTAACTTTTGTAAGCATGTTGTTCAACTAACTCCATAAACCGATAGGCTGCACGGGGAGAAACAAAGTAAACTCCTACAATAATCCAGTAATAGACCACTGCGGTAGCACGGGCTAAGAGACGATCTAGCCAAAAGCGATCGCCTCTTAATGCTTCCATAATTAAGAGATGATGTAGCTCATTCCAAGATTCGGCAAAGTGAATCTTTAGCCAGTCAGCTTGGCGCCACCATCCTAATGTCTCATAGAGATGAAGTACGGATATATAGGCAAAATAAGGAACTCTAGCAACAGTTTCTAAGACATAAAAACGGGCATAAGGGCGATCGCGATACAGTACATTGATTACAAATACGAGTAGGTTAACTAATAGTCTAATCATCTATTTCTCCTCGTATTATTTAAGCAACAAACTTTAACAACAAGACTTGTCACTGTCTTGCCGACCATTATAAAAACCCATTTTCAAATAATTGTCTTTTCTTAATATTTTCTTGATAAATTATCTTCCAAAAGTTGCATAATTGTCACTATTATCAATAATTATTAAACCCCAAGCTGTTTCTAATCTAAAAAATTAGAATATAAACTAAGCGGAAAAATAGTCATATTTCTCTGACATAGTTATTTATCTATAGATACAAATCAGGTTGGCAAAAATAAGATGAGTAAAACTAAAATTGATCCTTATCTCCAGTTATTAGAAATTCCCCCAGGACATCTTAATACTATGGGGTACGTTGATGAGTCAGAAGTAAACGGTCCTGGTAGTCGGGCAGTAGTTTGGCTACAGGGTTGTCAAAGAGAATGCGATCGCTGTTTTAATCCCGACTCTTGGTCATTTGAAATTAACAAGCTAATTTCTATCGATGATCTGGTGGAAAAAATATTAAGTAACCCTAAAAATACTGGAGTTACCTTTTCTGGGGGTGAGCCTTTTTGGCAAGCGCCAGCTTTAACCAAGGTTGCTAAAAAGGTTAAAGCAGCAGGATTAAACGTAATGTCTTTTACTGGCTTCACCCTAGAAAGATTACACTCAGAATATGCTCCTGCCTGTAGTCAAGAATTAATTAATGAACTCGATATTTTAATTGACGGTGCATTTGTATCAGATTTAGCAGTTAATGATCCTAATTCTTTGGTTTCTTCTAGTAACCAAAGAGTTCATGTTTTTAATCCCGAACTCAAAGATAAACTCGACTGGGCGAGTGACCAAATAGAAGTACACATTCAAAAAGATGGTAGTCGAATTATTACGGGTTTTCGCGGTTCTTTGTAATCTTCATTAATTATTGAGGATAAGCATAATCATGAAGCTAAGAACTTACCAAAGATTTTGAGCTTTTATAGTAAGTTTTGTCAGTCCCGCCTTAGCAGAAGAATCAGCAGTAGATGTTTACTTTTTTCATAGTTAAGACTTGCCCTCATTGTCTCAAGCAGAAACCAGTAATGGAAAATATTGCTGGGCTTAATTTTGATACTGAGTCGCGAACTTAAAATTTTCCTCTTTTATTTTGAAGTAACGCAACCCATACAACCATAGGTTCGGATACAAATAATAATCTTTCTTATTTACGAAATGAAATAGCAGTAATTCAAAGAGGTGCGGTAAATTGAAATAGTGTAACCGCAGAATTACTCACATAGCTAAAGGATGGATGCCGAAGCAATAAAGCAACAAGCGCAGGATGAGAATAGTTCACCTGAAATATTGGCAAAGTTGTCAAAGAGTAAAGACAAAGAGATTATTCGTCTAGTTGCAGGGAATCCAAACACGCCAGTAGAAATATTAGAAAAGCTAGGAGAAGAATTTGCTGACGAGATTGTAGGTAATCCTATTTTCGATTTGCTGGTATTAGAAAATCCTGAAAGCAGATTTGTCTTGCTTTCTTTAGCTAGAGCATCTACAACATCTGTAAAGAAATTAGAAGAATTAGCTAATCATAAAAACATACTTATTCAGCAAGCTGTTGTAAGAAATGTCAAAACTACTGGAAATATTATAGATAGTGTTTATAAAAATAAGATGCTCCGTTGGTCAAATAAAGCATTTTTAGAAAATAAAAATACCAAAGATAATATATTAAAAGAAATAGCTATTAAAGCAGGGGAAAATAGCAAATATATCTACGATTTGATACTTAAACATCCAAACGCATCTAGGAATACTATTGAAATTGTGAAATTGTGCAATGGCTATCCAGACGCTTCTCCTCATGCTTTGCACAAATTGTCTGAATGTAAAAACAGCAAAATTCTTAGCTTAGTGGCAATACACCCTAACACCTCTATTGAAACACTAAAAAATATTAATTCAAAAGCCAATAGAGAAGTAAGAGAAAATATTGCAATGCATCCTAAAACTCCAGAAGATATTCTTCATAGTTTGGCAAATGATTACTATTATAGCGTTCGCATTCTCATTGCTAAACGAGAAGATATACTCGAAAGAACTGCAATGATATTAGCGCAAGATCTTTCTTGGGGTGATAACCCTGGTTGGCGCATTAGGAAAGAGATTGCTGGTAATCCTAGTGTATCAAAAAGTATAATAAATCGCTTGGTAGAAGATGAGCATCATCAAATTCGTGCGGCGATCGCCCAACGAGAAGATATATCAGAAGAAAATGCCATGATACTCGCTGGTGATACTTCTGACTATGTTAGAAAAAAGCTGGCTGATAATCCTCATATTTCGCAAGCAGTTACTAAATTATTAAATACAGTAAACGAAAATCGGCATCGCGAACGTTTAGAAGCTTTTGCCAAAAGTAGCGCAGCAGTAAACGAATTTAAAAGACTATTAGGACTTATTTATAATCCCGATACACCATCAGAAATATTAAATCAATTAGCAACCAACGCAAGTTATTTGATACGCCAAGGTGTTGCAGAACATCCAAGAACAGAATTACAAACTCTCAATAAACTTAAAACAGATAACAATATCAATGTTCGTGAGAAAGTTGCTGCCAACCCGAACATATCTTCAGAGATTATCGAGGAATTATCTCAGGATTCTATGGCTATAGTGCGTCAAGCAATAGTAAACAATCCTCAAACAACTATGACTATATTAAACAAATTAACAAACGATCGCAGTGATAGTGTGCGTGGTGCGATCGCTCTACGAAAAGATATTGATGAAGAAATAGCAATGGTATTAGCTGATGATACTTCTGTTTATGTTAGAAGTAGGTTAGTTTGCAATCCCAACGTTCCAGTTAAAATTCTCGAACTATTAAGTAAAGATATCGATCTAATAAGTAAAGATGGCAATAGCTTGGTTCAGATATAAATAATTAACAACGTCGATCTATCATCAAAATTATTTGAAAACTTAGCGTCAAGTTCGTCAGCCAAAGTAAGAAAAGAAGTTGCCAAGCATCCAAAAGTACCCTTGTCAGTTTTAGATCGGCTAAAAGCGGATCAAGATAAATATGTTCGTGTAGAAGTTGCCAACAATCCAAATATATCTTTAGAAATAATGGAATATTTAGCTACAGATTCCATTAATGCAAAACCTACAAGCAAAGCGTTGTTGTCTTATGGGTATAGAGTATATACAGACTATCATCATCAGGTTCGTCTGGCGATCGCTGGACGAAAAGATATTACCGAAAAAATAGCCTTTATATTATCAAAAGACCATTTGCCTCAAGTTAGACAGATTCTTGCTAAAAATATCAATGTTCCTTTAAATATTATTGTATCTCTGTGTGAAGATAGTAATCAGAAAGTGCAGGATGAAGCAATCAAGACGTTTCTAGCTCGTTAAAATATACTACAATCTTAGGCATTAACAGTTAGGACAATAATCTTTGATTTACCGTAGGAAGATGTCACGAAACAAGCCATTGATAGCCAGCAGCTAACTGTTGTTTAGCGTTAGTTTCGACAATTTTTCCATGTCCCATAATTACTCGTTCAAAATCCCAACTGAGAATTTGCTCGATAGATTGTTTGGTTTTTTGCTTATCTTTGACAGCAATTTTCTCCAACCAAGATGGTTTTAGCTGTTGGTAACTACCAATTATTCTGGCTGCGAATTGAGTTACCAAAGGAAAACTGCGATCAAAGTTAAATGCCGAGTCGGTAATGATTAATGTTTTAGTACTGGGGTGATAGAAAACGATCTCGTTAACTGTTTTTATTTGAGAGACAATAAGCGTTTGAAATCCTGTAAACAAAGTATATTCTAATTGCGAATCAAATTTAATATCGTCTTGGGCAAATATAGAATCAATTTTTAAATTTGGTTGTTTTTCTTTTAAGCCAGGAGGAGCTAAAACTAAAGCTTGAGAATATATTTTTCGACAGTCGGCTAAATACAAATAATGAAATAAGTTAGGCGCAATTATATATTTCACCGTTCCTAAATCATCTAATTGCTGTTGAATTTCTGAGGTAATTTGAATCGGAGAAATCAACAACAGAGAATTATCTGTCAAACAAATCACGGTCATTCTAGTTCCAACGGGTAAACCCATGAACTTTAAAGGCTGCTCGGCTACCCAAAGATTGCGGTCTACTTGCTGTAGCATCAAAATACTTTTTCGCTGATCTTATTTATTGTAATCATTTAATCAGTCCAACGTGAGTTCGACGAAAATATTGTGAGCAAACAAAAAGCTGAGAACTATGCTATAAGTAGCAACTGGAAGTCTCAGTTATGAAATTTAATTCTCGCCTCGATCTTAGCGAAGTTTTTTGTAACGTAGATAATTTTTATCAAAGCTTTGAAAGACATTGCCGTTCAATTCCTCAGTTAACAGCAGTTACA
>JBCCDL010000428.1:0-5567 GCA_039030815.1 Cyanobacteria bacterium P01_A01_bin.83
GAAGGTAAAAATAGCGATCGCTTTTTTAAAATTAATGAAAAATATTGTTTCCTTTAATCCGACTCCAGCACCAAATAATAATACAGGGGAATCAATTCTCGATTTACTTTCTCCATCGGGGGCAGAAGTAATTTTAGGACAGCAACCAACAGATACTCTAGCCGTCCCTTTACAGCCTAGTGCTACTACTATGTTTGGTCCTCGCGGTGCTTGTTTAGTGTCGTCAACTGGGGCGTTATGGGTTGCAGATACGGGACATCATCGCTTGCTCGGATGGCGAAAGCGTCCAACTAGAGACGGACAACCTGCCGACTGGGTAATCGGACAACCTGACTTTCAACAAGAAGGACAAAATGCTAAAAAAATGCCAGGTGCAGCAACGGTAAGCGTACCCACGGGGATTTGTGTCTGTGGCAAAGGGTTAGCAGTTGCCGACGCTTGGAATCATCGAATTTTGATTTGGAAGGAATCACCAGAGGATAGTAATGTACCTGCGGATTTGGTTTTAGGACAAGCAAATTTTAGCCAAAATCAGCCCAATCGGGGTAATTTAGCAACAGCAGGCGATCGCCTGCACTGGTGCTATGGTGTACTATATCACCAGGGTAAGCTATTTGTTGCTGACACAGGAAATCGACGGGTTTTAATTTGGAATCAGTTACCAGAATCAAACGGTCAACCAGCAGATGTGATCTTGGGACAGTCCGATTTTGACCGACGAGACGAAAATGGTGGGGGTACGCCTACTGCTTCCAGTATGCGTTGGCCTCACGCGATCGCTATTTGGCAGGATAATTTAATTGTGGCTGATGCTGGCAATAATCGCATTATGGTTTGGGATGGAATCCCCACAGAAAATAATACTCCCTGTCAGATAGTTTTAGGACAGCCCAATTTTTCTAATGTTGAACTAAATCAAAGCAATTACTTTCCCTCTGTTCAAACTCTTAGTATGCCCTATGGCGTAGCTGTTTATCGAGATTGGATTTTAGTTGCCGATTCTGCTAATTCTCGTTTATTAGGATGGCGCGATCTGGCAACAGGAATAGCTGCCCAAGCTTTAACAGGGCAAGCGCAGTTTAATAGTAAAAGCGAAAATCGTTCCTATGGTAAAGCTACTCGGAATAGTCTTTGCTGGTCTTACGGAATTCAAATTTGTGGTGATACGGCGATCGTAGCAGATTCGGGTAACAACCGTATTTTATTATGGTCGCTTAATTCTGTAGTTAGTAGTTAGTAGTTAGTAGTTAATCGATATCAAGCCAAAATCGCTAAATTATGGTTCAATTTGAATCAAATGATCGTCAAATAAACTCAGAAATCGTCGAATCAATTCGAGTCAAAGGAACAGTTCAAGGGGTAGGATTTCGTCCCACTGTTTACCGACTGGCAAAGGTTAATCAACTCCGAGGAGAGGTTAGTAATGACGGGCAAGGAGTTTTAATCATAGTAGTTGGCGATCGCTTTTCTATTAATAATTTTATCCAACAGTTAGAGCAAGAAAAACCACCTTTAGCAAGGATAACTGAGATTATTAGAAATAAGTATCAAGAAAAGCGAGAATTTACCGACTTTAGCATTGTTAAAACTAAAAATAACCAGATAAACACCGAAATTGCTCCCGATGCGGCTACTTGTCCTGCTTGTCAGGCAGAAATTTTCGATCCCTTCAGTCGTTGGTATCGCTATCCTTTCACCAATTGCACCCATTGCGGACCTCGTTTGAGCATTATCAAGCAGTTGCCTTATGATCGCCACCAAACCAGTATGGCTGATTTTGCGATGTGTCCTCAGTGCCAACAAGATTATGAGAATCCTGTTAACCGCCGTTTTCACGCCCAACCCACTGCCTGTCATGTTTGTGGTCCTCGTGCTTGGTTGGAAAGAAGCGACGGTAAACCCGTTACTTCTGCGATGTTTTCGATGCTAGATGATGTTGATGCCGTAGCAACTTTAATTCAACGGGGATATATTATCGCGATTAAAGGTTTAGGTGGTTTTCATCTCGCTTGCGACGGGACTAATGAGGAGGTAGTCAAAAAACTACGGGACTTAAAAAAACGCCCTGATAAACCTCTGGCTTTAATGGCAAGAGATATCGAAATAATTGAACAATATTGCTACATAAATCGAGCAGAAAAAGAACTATTACAAAGTCCCGCTGCACCTATAGTTTTACTAAAACAAAAAAATTCTCCCCTTGCCACCTCAAATCCCCAAATCCCTAAATCCCTAAATCCCCTTGCCACCTCCATCGCCCCCGAACATAACTATTTGGGCTTCATGCTACCCTATACTCCGCTACATCATCTGATCTTCAAAAGGCTTAATATTCCCATTGTTTTAACCAGTGGTAATTTGTCTGATGAACCTCAGTGTATTGATAAAGAGGATGCTAAAAAGAAATTAACAGGAATTGCCGATTATTTTCTTTTCCACAACCGCGAGATTGTTAATCGTGTTGATGATTCTGTTGTTAGGGTTATTTCTCCTGGGGAAATGCCGTTAAATGGGCGAATGCCATTCGCCCCTACATTCATCCAAATTCTCCGTCGCGCCCGTGGTTATGCCCCTGTACCGATTAATTTACCAGCAGGTTTTGAGAATATCCCTCCCATTTTGGCAATGGGTAGCGAACTTAAAAATACTTTCTGTTTACTTAGAGATGGACAAGCAATTCTATCCCAACACATTGGCGATTTAGAAAATTTGGCAGCCTGGGAAAGTTATCGTCATACTCTGGATCTCTATCTAGGTTTGTTGGAATATGAAACAAGCGATCATGCCTCCGACTTAGCCATTGCGGTAGATTTACATCCCGAATATCTAGCCACTAAACATGGCAAAGAATTGGCAGAGGCTTATTATTCCTTACCAATACATCACATTCAACATCATCACGCCCATATTGCTGCTTGTATGGTGGAAAATGGTTTACCTCTGGATACACCGCCAGTATTAGGAATTGCTTTAGATGGTTTGGGCTACGGTGAAGATGGTACTTTTTGGGGTGGAGAGTTTCTGTTAGCTGATTATCGCAGTTACAAACGATTGGGCAGTTTTAAGCCAGTAGCAATGTTAGGAGGAGAACAAGCTATTTACCAGCCGTGGCGCAATACTTATGCTCATTTGTTAACAGCTTTTGCCGAAAGAAACATCTTTTTAGAATACGAACATTTAGATTTATTTAAGTTTTTAAGGGAAAAACCCCTGGAATTACTATCTCAAATGGCAAAAAAAGGGATTAATAGCCCCAAAGCTTCATCTTGCGGGCGTTTATTTGATGCAGTGGCAGCAGCAGTTGGTATTTGCCGTGAATCTTGCAGTTATGAAGGACAAAGTGCGATCGAGTTAGAGGCTTTAGCAGAAAGATGGATGTTAAATCACCCTGAAGAAATCGCGTTTTATCCTTTTGCTGTGGAGAATAAAGTAGAGGGAGCATCAGATTTACTTGATCTCGAACCGCGCCCGATGTGGCAGGCACTGCTAGCAGACTTACAGCAAGGTATTTCTCAGCCTGCTATGGCAGCCAAATTTCATCGAGGATTGGCTCAAGGTATTGCGTCAATGGTAGAGAAAATTCAAAGCAACTATCAAGAAGCAAACATCGAGCAAGTGGCACTAACAGGAGGAGTATTTCAAAATCAAATCTTACTTTTAGAAGTATCTCGTCTACTGCAAGAAATGAATCTTAATGTTCTTACTCACTCTCAAGTACCACCCAATGACGGCGGATTATCTCTCGGACAAATTGCGATCGCTGCTGGTCAGTCAACAATTAACAATCAACAATCAACAATCAACAATCAACCACAATAAAAATGTGTTTAGGAATACCTGGTCAAATTATTGAAATAACCAATGCCAACAATAAATTAGGTTTAGTAAATGTGGGAGGTGTCAAAAGAGAAGTCAATCTCGCTTGTATTGTGGATCAAGAACACCCTGTTCAATCTTGTATCGGTGATTGGGTTTTAATTCATGTTGGTTTTGCTCTCAATCGCATTGATGAAAAAGAAGCGATGGAAACCATAAACTTGTTGCAGGAACTAGTTGCTTTAACCTCAGATTAACGAAGTGAACGCAACACATGCGGGCAAGCCCTTTGTCGTCCTTTTAGGGCGGGGTACTGTTCACAAAACCGTTCTAGATCCAAAAAATCACATAAACCTATAATAAAAATGAAATATGTCAGTGAATTCCGCGATCCAAAAGCAGCTAGAGGATTAATCTTAGAAATTAACCGCTTGAGTTTGTTGCTAGAAAGAACTGCCGAACAGCCTCTGAAATTAATGGAAATTTGTGGAGGGCATACTCATTCTATCTTCAAGTATGGTATTGAAGCTGCTCTTCCCGATACCATCGAATTAATCCATGGACCTGGTTGTCCTGTGTGCGTTATGCCGAGAGGAAGATTAGACGATGCCATTGCCCTTGCCCAACAGCCTGAAGTTATTTTCACCACTTTTGGGGATACTATGCGGGTACCAGGATCTCAAAAAAGCCTGTTACAAGCCAAGGCAGAAGGGGCAGACGTGCGGATGGTTTATTCGCCCCTAGATGCTTTGTCCGTCGCCAAAGAAAATCCCGATAAGCAAGTAGTTTTCTTTGGTATTGGATTTGAAACAACAGCCCCCAGCACGGCTTTGACTATTTTACAAGCTGAGGCAGAAGGAATCGACAACTTTTCTATATTTGCCAATCATGTCTTGGTGGTTCCAGCATTAGAAGCTTTGTTAAATAATCCCGATTTGCAATTAGATGGTTTTGTCGGTCCAGGTCATGTTAGCACTATTATCGGCACCTCACCCTATCAAATTATTTCAGAAACCTATCACAAACCTGTTGTTGTATCTGGGTTTGAACCTATCGACATTCTCCAATCCATCGCTATGTTATTACAGCAGTTAGCAGATGGACGTTGTGAAGTTGAAAATCAATATACTCGTTTGGTAGAGTTTCAAGGCAACAAGGTGGCACAAAATGCGATCGATCGAGTATTTACAGTTAGAGAAGAGTTTGAATGGCGTGGATTGGGCTATATCAGTCAATCTGGACTAAAAATTCGCGAAAATTACGCTCAATTTGATGCTGAAGCCCAATTCAATCTTCCCAACCGTCAAGTGGCTGATGCTGCCGCTTGTCAATGTGGCGAAATCCTCAAAGGAGTATTAAAACCTTGGCAATGTAAAGTATTTGGTACTGCTTGCACTCCTGAAAATCCCATCGGTACTTGTATGGTATCTTCCGAAGGAGCTTGTGCTGCCTATTATAAATATGGTCGTTTATCTACGGTAGGAAAATCAGCAAAGGCGAAGAAAACTGAAGCAAAAGTAGCGACTTAGTATCTTATCTAATTTTGTCAGATTTTGAAAAGTAAATACTAAAATTCAAGTTTTATGTCTAATTCTGCCTCAAGTGCAGTAATAAAACTTGAGTTTTCTGGATAATCTTTGAGATAATCGATAAAACCTTTGGTATCGTTGCTAAAAAATCTTACTCTATCTTGCTTCATTCTATTTATAAATCCGTCGCGTTCTCTTGCTAGAGTTGGATCGTTCCATCCC
>JBCCDL010000429.1:0-5546 GCA_039030815.1 Cyanobacteria bacterium P01_A01_bin.83
AAACAACTTCATACAGCACGTTTTTGACAATTACTGTCGGCGAACATTGAACAACTTCAGCTAATTTAGCAATAGTTTCCGTATCAGGGGTTGCCAGTTTCTCGTAACTATTAAAAGGCGATTCTGACACATCTGCCACCAGAGATACCGCTTTTTCCGTATTAGCCGCATATTTACCATCTTCGGTATAAAGAATCTCATCTTCTCCTGCTTCTGCCAGAATCATGAACTCCTGGGAACCAGAACCACCAATTGCCCCAGAATCGGCATCTACAGGGCGAAATTCCAAGCCACAGCGGGTCATAATATTGCGATATGCCCGATCCATTGCATCGTAGGTCTGCTTTAAGCTAGCTTCGTCAGTATGAAAAGAATAAGCATCCTTCATAATAAATTCTCGACCCCGCATCAAACCAAAACGCGGACGGATTTCATCACGGAACTTAGTTTGAATTTGATATAAATTAAGCGGTAACTGACGATAGGAACGAATTGTTTCCCTAGCAATAGTGGTAATAATCTCCTCATGAGTTGGTCCTAATCCCAACTCGCGATCGCCGCGATCTGTTAAGGAGAACATAATGCCCTCGGCTTTAGTATAGGTATCCCAACGCCCTGACTCTTGCCATAACTGTGCTGGCTGTAGTTGAGGCAATAGGCATTCTTGCGCCCCTGTAGCATCCATTTCGTCCCGCACAATTTGAGAAACTTTTTGCAAGACACGCCACATTAAAGGCATGTAAGCATATATTCCACTCCCAATCCGACGAATATAGCCTCCACGAAGTAATAACTGATGACTTGGTATTTCTGCCTCTGCTGGAGTTTCTCGTAGTGTCACAAACAGCATCTGGGTTAGTCGCATGGTTATTTCCTTCGGTAAGATTGCAGAATTTTTATTTTATCAGTCAGTAGGTATCTGTAATTTGATAAATTAAACGTGGTGTGTGACTTTCTACGAATGAATAAGACTTGCAGCAGATTTCAAGTCAATATGTTTTTCTCAAACCCAATAAAATCAACGACTCAGAAAAAGTTGCACAGAGGGTAAATTAAATTTACCAAAATCGTATTTTTGTTTAAATTAGAAAGATTACAATATTTCTAAATTTGCTGATAACACTGAATGATTAATAATATACGGCTAATGTCAATCAAATTAATCCATTAAAGCAGTTTCATATTCATCGGCAATTTTTTGTGCCTTGGGATAATAAGGAGAATCTCTTGCTATTAAGGCTGCTGCTGCTGCTGCCTGTTTCAAATCTCCCCTGGAAGCTCGACTATTGGCAATAAGATATATTTGCCTGTTCCATTGCTTAATAAGATCTTGAGCTAGTGAATATTCCTCAATGCCTGAGTTTATTTTCTGTAATATACCAATCGCTTTATTGTAGGATGAAGCTTGCCCAGGTATGATGGTCGCTCTTGCTTGAGTCAAATAGTCTTGGTATAGATTCTGTTTTTGCGCTCTTGATTGCCATGTTTGAACCGCTTCAGTCGCCGCTTGAGCAATCAATTTAGTTGAAGAATCATCTTGAGGTGTAAGTTTAGCAGCAGCGATCGCACCTGTCAAATTTCCTTCAGCAGCTCTTCCATAAGCAATATCTAAAATCACTTCACTCCAACGAATAATGTCAGCTTGCGCCTGTTGAAAAAAGGGAGAATCTGGTTTAATTTCCTTAGCTTTGCTGATTGCTCGATTAAAAGTAGAAGCCTGATTATTTTTGAGATATATTCTGCTTGAGTCGGGCAGAAAATCTGCCTGCTGAGAATTCAAATCAGTATAAATTTTCGCATTCTCTAAAGGATCGCTGTTGTTTAAGTATCCTAGTGATTGGGTGACAGCGATTGTGCCCACTGTACCTATCCCGATCCCCATCAAAATATTAGTTAGTTTACTCATATAATTACTTCAATAATTCAAATATTCCTCTTTAAAATATAAAATAAATAACACCTGTGAGTTAAATTCTAATTTCCAAAAGATCTAATGTGAATTAGATTTCAAGTAAGGAATAACATAACAAATTGAAAGGTTATAGTTATTCCAAATAGAAACCAGACAATCAAGCGTGGATACTACTACCCACTATTTTTGTGCATCTCGATATTTTTTGGGAGTTATCCCAGTCTGCTTGCGAAAATGCTGTGTCATCTGGCTTTGAGAGCTAAAACCGCAGATATGAGCTATGTCCCTTAAAGTCAGTTGGCTGTATCTTAGAAGTCGTTTAACTTTTTCAACTCGTTGCTCTATGATATAGCGATAGGGAGAAATACCAGTAGCCTCTAAGAACAGACGACCAAAATAATATTGACTAAGATCTACTAACCTCGCGAGTTCTGCGAGTTTGATATTTTTGTCGAGATTGTCGTTGATGTAATCGGTGACTGACTTGAGTTTAGAGAGAGATAACCCCCCAGCGTATTCTCGAAAAACAGGTTGAACGTTACAGTAATTTTGTAGCAAATGAGCAGCTAGTGCATGATTTAAATGTTCGATGTAGAGTCCATAGCCTGATGGGTTAGCAGTTAGATAATCTTTAATTGCTAATCCAATTCCGTAAATCAGAGGATCTGGTTCTGGTGCAGCAAACCTAGGAATCAGGACAACGCGATCAGGATCAACAGTTTCAGGATCGATTTCGGCGATCGCTTTTGGTAAAATTGAAAACATGATAAAGCTACCCACACACTCCCATGCAGACCAATGTTCTACTTGTGCTGGTATTACTGTAACTGATCCTCTAGCAGTACGTTCTAAGCGATATCTACCATCTAGCTTACGTTTAACATGACCTCGATCCAAAATTAAACCGATGGCATGATGTTCTAAAACATGAACTGGAGTTTCACAATTGCCATAACGATAATAGTCAAAATTAACATATTTCCAACCTAAGTTTTGACTAGAAATTAATGGTTCCTGTCCTTTTAGTTGGGATCTAGACTGTGGAATTGTCAGATTAACAACTATCGGTTGAAATGAATTGCTACTGCTCATGTTGAATAGCGGACATCATGACTAAGCAAAACCAGTCAAGATAGTCTTCTGAAAATAGATAACTAAGGTGTGAGTTTTAAGCATTAAAAAGACAAAATCTTTAAAGATGCTTTTTTTGTTATTAGTCACGTTATCACAAAGTTACTTTGGGACAAAGTAACTTGATCTCAATCATTAATCAAAATTAAGCTGTATTTGATTTTGATATTTTGTGGGATAATAAACGAAAATTAAACCAGGTATAAGGTAGCAAAAAGCTACAGCAAATCACGATACTTTTTAGGGGTAACACCTAGCAAATTACGGGCATTGCTGTGTCATTTGGGATTGGGAGCTAAAGCCACACTCAAAAGCAATATCGGATAAGGGATGCTTGCTGTTTTCAATCAGTTTTTTAGCTCGATTTATTCGTTGCTGAATTACGTAGCGGTAGGGAGAAACTCCTGTAGATTCGCGGAACATACGACAGAAGTAGTACTGGCTCATATCTAAGAGTTCGGCAACATCGCTGATTTTGATGGTTTCGTCAAAGTTGCTCTGGATGTAGTCAATAGCTCGTTTGAGTTTGTAGGGCGCTAAACCATCACCGTAGTCTTTAAAACTATATTTTAAAGAACAATAATTTTGGATCAGGTGAGCAAATAATGCCTGTTTGAGATGTTCGGCATAAAAATTACAACCTTGAGGGTCAATTTCCAGCTGTTGCTTGAGTCCCATGACAATACCAGTGATTAAATGATCTGGTTCGCTTTGAGCAAACTTTGGAACAAGTTCCAGGCGATCGCAATCAGTAGTTTCTGGAGCAATTTTGGCTAAAGCTTCAGGCTTGATAGAGAGAACGGCAAAATTTACTATTTTTTTCCAGGCACTCCAATGTTCTATTGCGGCGGGGATAATGAATACTGAACCAGAGTGCTGTTGTTCTTGAGCATATTTTCCATCTAATTTGCGCTCAGATTTAAATTTAGATAATGATCAACAAACAGCATGATGATCAAGGTGAAAATTAGGAGTTTCGTAATTCCCGAATTCATAATAGTCAAAGTTAAAATCTTGCCATCCTAAATCTAAACTGGATACCAAAGGCTCTTGAGGCAAAATTAGTTGACGATCTTGAGGGTCGAAATGATTTGTTGGTAATGGTTTGGTGGTATTCATATTTTAATCCCATAGGAATAGCAAGAATAATTAGAAGCCAGAGAAAATTACAGTAAATCGCGATACTTTTTAGGGGTAACACCAACTAACTTACGAAAGTGTTGTGTCATTTGGGATTGGGAGCTAAAGCCGCACTCAAAGGCAATATCGGATAAGGGACGCTTGCTGTTTTCAATCAGTTTTTTAGCTCGATCTATTCGTTGCTGAATAATATAGCGGTAGGGAGAAACCCCTGTAGATTCGCGGAAAAGGCGACAGAAGTAGTATTGGCTCATATCTAGGAGTTCGGCGATCTCACTAAGTTTGATGGTTTGATTAAAATGGTTATGGATGTAGTCAATGGCTTGTTTGAGTTTGTAGCGTGGCAAACCATCGCTGTATTCCTTAAAAGTAGCAGGAAAGGTGCAGTAGTTTCGCAACAGATTGATTGCAAACATATTGGCTAGAGATTCGACATATAAACAATTACCTAATTCGGTATGGTTCATTTCCTGAAGAAATTGTCCTGCCAAACAATCAAAGATGGGGTCGCGAGTATGAACTATAGGTAAAACTTCAACTTTGTCGGGGTTAAGACAATTAGTTTCAGTTGCTATCTGATGCAAAAAAACAGGGTTAATGGCAAATATCAGACATTCATCAGTACTTTCCCAATGCCAGAATCCTTCAGCATCTTTGGGTTTGAGCCAAATAGCACCACGCCTTTGTACGCCATCTATTTCTTGGTCAGCAATACGAGTTACTTGCCGCTGACAGATATCACTTAGTAAATAGGCGAATAGATGATGCTTCGTGCTGCCTGCCTCTATTTCATCGGCAGGTTCAATATGATGATCCACAATTAGACCTGCTGCATGAATCGATTTTCTTGATATCACCCATTCATCTTTCCAAAAATCTTCAGGATGAGGTGGAGTTCGATAATTATTGCGGAGCGAACTCATGTTGTTGTTTGATTTGTAACGTTTATCGAGTAATAGACCTGTCTTGAAAATAGAAGCTAGAACAATGTAAATTCGTTAAACATTCTATTTTTATCCCTGGGTTGTGAACGATAGTTCATGGCATCTCTTACATGAATAGAAAATAAATCAATTTTCCCTTTAACCTTTAACTTCTTACCTTAGTAGTCAATTATGATTCGTGCAAGAAGTCTAATGTTGTAGGTATTTGTAGCCTATTATACTTTGGTAAAAATAAAGAGCAAAGCATTAACGGTTATTATGGAAAGGAGCGTAAAGCCCCTGTAATAAATCTGCGGGGTCTCTCTGACCGAAATTGAACTGCTCAACATATCATTTGTAAAAATTCAACTATCAGAGCAAGAACATGATATTTTGGTTGCAGTAATAAATTAATCAATATGGCTAGTATATATTTATTT
>JBCCDL010000430.1:0-5518 GCA_039030815.1 Cyanobacteria bacterium P01_A01_bin.83
GATCGCATTCAACGAAATAATAGGATTTTGAATACTTCGCATTCAATGCTTTTCCTGGTAAATACATGATGTTTCAAAAAGTCACTCTCAGAGGATAGCGATTGGCTTCGCCAGTGCGCGGAGCGCAATCGCTTTCTTCAAAACCCTGTAAATTCGATCTAGTACATTTGGTCACCTTAACAGGGGTAGCTTTAAGCTCTAGGCTCTAAGCTAAAATAAGCAGCATTAACCAGAATTCTGGTGCTAAAAATATCTGCTTATTTTTCCATCTCACGACTGCAACTAAGCATGATTAAGCTGCTAGCTGCATTACTCAGGTTAAAGATGTTAGCTGTAATTTTAAATGTTTCATTGGAACATTAAGTAGCTTGGATAATTGCTTGGTGCCAGGAACAGTAAATTAGCGTTTCGAAATGAAAAATATTAAATAAAAAATAAAACTATTAATAAATAATCAAAAAATATTAACTATTACTGGAAAATTCATAATCATGGCAGCTTAGAGTAGAAAATACGTCTTAATAGCAATCCAAACCAAAACTATGACAACTCACTTTATTACTGCCGAGATTGACCTTCAGCAAACGCCTCTACAATTGAGTCAAAAAATTGAATCCGAATTGGAACAAGAGGGACAGCCCCTCAGATGGGCGGTAACAAAAATAAATAAAGAGAAACAAACAGCAACAGTGGAAGCTATTGTCACTAAAGAAAACTAGACTTTATTAGACTCAATACTTTTTATGTCGCCCTTTACTGTTGTTCTGATTGTTCCCACAGGAGTAGGTGCAGCTATTGGTGGTTATGCAGGAGATGCTCTACCCGTAGCTAAGGCGATCGCTAGTTCCTGCGATCGCTTGATTACTCATCCTAATGTGCTAAATGGTGCCCAGCTATACTGGCATCTAGATAATACTTATTACGTTGAAGGATATGGACTTGATCGTTTTGCCGCCAAGGAATGGGGATTACGTCCTGTTCGCCAAAATAAGGTGGGTTTGCTGCTAGATCGGGGAATTGAACACCAATTGCGCCTGCGGCATCTCCAAGCAGCGGATGCCACCCGAGCCACTTTGGGCTTAAATTTAACCGATTATGTGGTTACCGATGCGCCTTTGGAGGTAGAGTTACGCACTGCCGATTCGGGAGCAAGCTGGGGGACAATCGGCAATCCTGGTAGTTTACTCAGAGCAGCACAGAAGCTAATCGATCAAGGCGGAGCAGAAGCGATCGCCGTAGTAGCGCGGTTTCCTGATGATAATGAAAGTGAATCACTGCAAAACTATCGTCATGGCTCAGGAGTAGACCATTTAGCTGGAGCAGAAGCGGTTATTTCTCACCTGATTGTACGTCAGTTTCAGATTCCTGCTGCCCATGCTCCTGCACTGCAACCAATAGCTGTCGATCCTGAAGTATCTCCCCGTGCGGCGGCAGAAGAATTAGGCTATACTTTTCTTCCCTGTGTATTAGTAGGCTTGAATAAGGCACCCCAGTTTGTGACCACTCAATCTAATCGAGCTAATTTATCTAATACAATTTGGTCAGACTCAGTAGATGTCGCGATCGTTCCTGATAACGCCTGTGGCGGTAGTGCTACCCTTAGCTTTAGCAACTCCAAAACCCAAATTATTACAGTAACCGATAATTCAACCCAGATTCAGGTGCCCCCAGAACCTTTGGGCATCAAAGTAACTCGGGTTAATTCCTATTTAGAAGCTTTAGGTGTTCTAGCCGCTAACCGTGCTGGAGTTGATTTTCGAACTTTTAACCCTTCTATATCTTCCCTTTCTCGCTTATAAAATCCAGTGACTAATCCAAACACTCCCGAATTAGAACCCCTCAGCCGAAATCAAATCTTGATTTTTATGGGGATTACCGCAATTTTATTACTAGCGATCGCCAAAGTCTGGCAAAAGTTAGGCGCAGTTGAACTCTTATCAATGCACTTTAGTTCTCAAGCTTTATTATGGAGCATGGGACTAGCGATCGCCATTACTCTGACCAGCGGTATTATTTATCGTCTCTGGCCCGCATATCGCCGCAGCGCTGATATGTACCTAGAATTGGTAATTAAACCCCTGATGTGGACAGACCTGATTTGGCTAGGACTACTGCCTGGCTTAAGTGAAGAACTATTATTTCGGGGTGTAATGTTGCCTGCTTTAGGGTTAAATATAACGGCAGTGGCAATCTCTAGTGTATTGTTTGGTGTTTTGCACCTCAGTGGTAACGGACAATGGCCCTATGTAGTCTGGGCAGGAATTGTGGGCTTTGCTTTAGGTTATTGTGCTTTAATCACTGGTAACTTAGTAGTTCCAGTAGTGGCTCATATCATTACTAATTTAGTTTCAGGAACTCTTTGGAAAATTAATTATTGGCAAAAGCAGAAGGCTGAGTCGGGTATTGATGAGTAAAGTTTTTTTAAGATAAAACCTAAACCGAATCTAGTTTTAAACCCATAGTTTTTAGATATCTGTTCGAGGGGTTAGGGGGTAGGGTTTAGGGTGTAGGGAATAAAGATAAAATTACAGTTTTCTAAGTGGACGGGGTTTAATTCGGATTTATATGAATTATAGAGTAAAGCTAGCTAATGATTATTTGATTGGGGAAGGTGTAGAGTTTGGGGCTTTACATAATCCTTTAGATATTAATCGGGAAAAAGCAAGAGTGCTTTATGCTGACAAGTATAGTAAACAGGCTTTGCTCAACAAGTTTAAAGAGTTACAAAAAATACAAGAATCAGTAGTTGAGACAGATATATTTATTGATCTAAATCAAGATAACTTACAGGATTTAAGAGATTATAATTTTGATTTTTTTATTGCCAATCATGTTATCGAGCATTTAGTTAATCCCTTAAAGTTTTTAGAGAATATAAGCAATATTATGAAACCTGGGAGCTATTTGTACTTGGCTTTACCAGATAAATCATATACTTTTGACCGTAACCGCAGTTTAACAACTTGGAGTCATTTATACCAAGAATACCTACACAATACTACTAAACTTAGTAGAAATCATCTCGAAGATTTTATTTTAAATATAACCAAAGATCATATTGAAGATCCAATCAGAAAAAAGGAAATATATGATGATTATAGTAATTGGTTCAAACGCTTCCAAATTCGTCAAAAACATCGACAGCGAAGTATTCATGTTCATGTTTGGAATCAAGAAACCTTTGATGATTTTATAGCAAGAGCGATCGCCGAGTTAAAGCTAGGCTTAACGATAGTCGACCGCGTTGATAGTAGTTCCAACCAGCATGAAATGATTTATATTCTGCTTAAAAAATAATCAAGCATTAAGATTCAAATTTTGGCGTTTCTAAATAGAGATCTGAAAGATAGGGATATTATTCATTCTGAATTTACTTACTGTAGTTTAAATTAACGAAAAGGTGAGAAGAGAAAACAGAGAGAAATTAAATGCCAAATTAACTTCTGTTCTTTATTTTGCTGGCAATAATGACTTTGGTTTTGGTGGGCAAAGATCTTTACCTGAAACGACATTCTATCCTAATCATAATTTGCCCACCCTACAAGGCGATCGCAATATTAGCAACAAAGCAGAATGGAGAAATTGGCACAACTGGCGCGTAACTATTGACGAACTTGAAACCTTAACTGGTTTAGACTTCTTAAACAATGTTCCTCTCAATACTCAAAATACTATTGAAGAAACATTAAGTCCGATAATTACTACCAATGCCAATCTTTTAGCAGATTCCAATGCTCAAAATTATTTAAAGAATTTCACTCAAAACACTGCCATCAGGCATGATAGTGTTGTTGAAAATAGTGTCTTTTCCACCAAATCCACCTCTGGCACCAGTCAGATTGGCACCAGTCAGATCGGCACCAGGAAAACTGCAACCCGTGATATTGGCATCAGTGAGAATAGCATCGATCAAACAAGTCCCCTCAAAATTAACCCCATCGAGATTAGCACCACTGAGATTAGCTTCTCTGAGATTGGCAAATTCTATCATAGCCCAACTCAGGTTAGTCCCACTGAGATTGGCTCCACTGAGATTGGCTCCAGAAAAATCAATTCTTTGATTGTAAATAATACCCTTTCCACCTTTCCGACCAAAATCAAGTCCACTCAGATCAGCCCCACTCAAATTGACGTTAATGAAACGTCTTTCCCCAGTAGCATACCTTTTGAGCAACTCTTCGACTTCCATTCTGGGCAAAAATTCTTCAGCATCCATAATTCAACTCCTGAAATAATTAACGAACTCAATAATGAGACTTAGACAAAAAACAACAAGAAAAAAGCCTCAAACCCTTATGAGAAAAGGGATTTACGCCAAACAATAAAAAATTGCTGAAGCTCAAGTAGATCAAGAAAACAAACAAATCGAAACGGACAGCTCACGGTGCTGAGGTCTCCTCAGCACCCGTGTCCTTGTAAAGGCATTGCTGTATATAGCTTTGAGGCTATTTTTGACTAACAAATGTTTAAGTCCCGTTATTCAGCAAGCCCTAATTAAATAATCGATTTCAGTAACTGATTCAATCGAACTAGCATTCTTGACGATTGCAATAGTTATTTGATCTATCAGACCATTGGTCTGGGCTTCTAATTTAGCTACCCAAATCTTTTTCGGTTTATGAAGTTCTAAAGTAACAACTTCAAAATCTTCTTCAGTTAAATCAAGTATTATTTCATCTTTTTAGTCTAAACCACGGTTACTTACCAAATCAGCAACACCAGACTGGGATCTAGACTCTAATAGTACCTGCGCGACAATCTCTCAACCACAATTGAACACCACGACCAATAATACCGTTGGTAGTTTCTCTTGGAGGTGTAGGAGGTGTGTTTGTTGTTGAATTTCCATAACGAGAAAACATCATTACAGTTCGCCAGCCGCTATCTGTCTGGGTTAGAAACAGCCAGTGATAAGTTTGAATATCAACAATTTTATTATTTAAATACTGTCTTTCCAAGACTGTGAAAAAAATCTGTTGCGGGTCTTGATCGTCTAGAGGGCTATATTGAATTCTCGGTAGACCCAAAGGCTCGAACTCAGCCGCGCTAGCAGTCACAATATAGTTTTCAATCCCAGCATCTTGATTAAGATCCTGCGTCCGTTGAATTACGCGGTTACTGTAACTTGGTAAATCATTAAGCAGCAGTCCAGTTAACTTATTAATGTTATCAGGACAAGAAAACTCCTCTGGCAGCGGTTCATTGCCTTGATTTTTAGTTAATAGTTGTGACTTACTAGATGCCTGGGGGAGGAAAATTAAACTTCCAGAACAAACCATGAAAATGGCTGTTGTCAGGATGCGTAAGTGCCCGAGGGAAAATAAATTGAGCTTCACCACAAGTAGATATAGTTAATTATATTTAGTATGTTTAGTATATTGTTAAGGTCGAGGTAGCTATTACTAGCTTACCCCTCCTATCGGAACCGTGCTTGTCACTTTCACGACACACGGCTACTCAAATGTATCCACTTTGTCATTGTCTGACTTCTCAGCTTCTGGATATGACAGGAGTATCA
>JBCCDL010000431.1:0-5513 GCA_039030815.1 Cyanobacteria bacterium P01_A01_bin.83
CAGATACTTATATCCGAAAATGATCATGTCTCTCTTAGTATTCTTATTGACTAACAATTTTGTTAGTTGGAAAAACAAACATCCTGGCAAATTTTTCGTCATCTGTTTTAATCAAATATTTTAAGGTTTAAAGCTTGCTGTCTCCCCATCCAAGAAGCATAAGCAGTATGGTCTAAGAGATCATTACCAGTTAGTGGATGAATCAAAATTGTTAGATCATTTCTATTTAAGGCTAACCAGGTTAGCAAATCTGTATGATTGCTCCGCTCAAAGGCTAATTGGCAACTCCAACTAGGATGAGGCCCAACAGATCGATGATGCATCCGTCCTACTGTCACCTTAAATTTATTTCCTGCCTCCTCGCACAAAGCTTTAGCTTGCTCGGTAGTAGCTTCATCGAAGTAGACGTGAGCGTGATACTTCTCAATCGTACTGCTATCTTGAAAATTCATTATTTATTGATTTGTCGTTGAAAACAGCTACTCATCCTCTTCCCCAACCCATAAGATTCTCAATGCCATAGTTGCAAAGCCGATCGCAGCTAGGGATTTTAAGAGCTTTTCTGGAAGAAACTGGGCGGCGGTACCTCCTGCTAACACTCCTAGTAAACTGGCTAAAATAAGCGCCACCGTCGAACCAATAAATACTGCACGGGGATTTTTGGAACTACCCCCAAGAGCGATCGCTGCTAACTGGCTTTTGTCACCAATCTCAGCTAAAAATACGGTAATGAAGCTAATGCCAATAAGTTGCCAATCTATTTCAGGAATCATTAAGAGTTTTAGATTAATTGATCAGGGTTAAATACAGTTTTTAAAGATTAATAATATCGCTTACTAGCCAAGCGGTAATGAACATTAGCAGAATAGCAACGGATAAATCTAAGGTTTCAGGGGCTAGTTTCTTGGATAGCCAATAACCAATAGAAACTCCGATCAGACTCGTGGCAATTAAGGCTAAAGCCGAACCAATAAAGACAATTACTGGAGACTGAGATTCTGCACTCATCAACAGTGTTACTAGCTGGGTTTTGTCTCCCATCTCAGCTAAAAAAATAGTAATAAAAGTAGAGTTGAAGACCAACCAAAAGTTAGGTTGCCCCTTGGGTTTACTATTGGACGATACTGTTTGAGAAATTGTGACTGCGGGTTGGCGATCGCTAGTTTTCATGATTGTTGCTTAATGTTGATTTGATTAGTGATTCAAAGCTTAGATAATTCTTAGCTATAATCGCCAAGTTTACGCCAAGATAAACTTAATAATAGAACAATGATGTTCATACTTCACGCTTAAATTCTCTATTATCTATTGCTTTTATGTCTTTTTTTGCTCCAGACGAACAACTAGCCACAATTGCCCAGCAGATTCTCCAAGGCGCTAGAGAAAAGTTTCCCAGCCTGACTAGAGATAAAATTGCTTTGACTTGGATTGTGTATCAAGAACCCGTAATTGTAAATACGGGTGGTGCTTTATCTGCTCAAGAGTTTTGGCAACATCAGGTTAAAGGATTTAGCTATCGAGGAGTGGAAAGAATTTATCCTGCCAGCATAGTTAAGCTGTTTTACTTGGTGGCAATTCAGGAATGGCTACAAGGAGGCATGATTACCGAATCTTTAGAATTGAATCGAGCGATTCGGGATGCTATTGTCGAATCGAGTAATGATGCTACTAGCTTACTGGTTGATGTTTTGACTGGAACAACCAGCGGCCCTGAATTACCATCTCAGCCATTTGCTACTTGGCAAAAGCAACGCAATATTGTCAATCGCTACTTTAGTTCTCTAGGCTGGGAGGAACTAGAGAGCATTAACGTTAACCAGAAGACTTGGTGTGATGGTGCTTACGGGAGAGAAAGAGCTTTTTTAGGCGAATTGATGGAAAACCGTAATATGCTGACAACTGACGCAGTAGCCAGACTATTACACAGTATTATCGGCGGTGTGGCTGTATCTGCCCAGCGATCGCAAATGATGATGCGCTTACTTCAGCGCAGTCTTACCACCGCAGAATCAACTGAGTCAGATGAAAATCAGATTACGGGATTTCTAGGAGAAGCTTTACCGCCTAATGCTCAAATTTGGTCAAAAGCTGGTTGGATGAGCCGAGTTCGTCACGATGCGGCATATATTGAAATTCCTAATGTTTCTCCTTACCTGCTGACTGTATTTACCGAAGGCAAGGATAATGCCCATAATAAAGCTATTTTACCTTATATTTCTCGCTCAATCGTTGAAGCGATGACTGCCAATTTTAGTTAACTGATCTTACCCACTGAATAAATCTTCTGAAATAGAGACTAGAGATTTACTCTATCTACTTTCATGGTCTATTGAAACCATTCAACAGTTAGCAATGTTCACTGTTTACTGTTGACTGTTGACTGTTGACTGTTGACTGTTGACTGTTTACTGTTTACTGTTTACTGATAAGTGTAAATGCCTAATTGAGTCAAAACGGTTCCTAAAATGGCTTAAGGCGGCATAATGGAAAATAAGTACCAAAAATCTGTGGCGAGAGATATCTCTAGTCACGGTAGCTTTGGCTATTCAAGTTCTGATGAAGCTGTTCACAATCAGCTAATGATTGCGATCACACTTATCTAGACAACTTCAAGATTAGATAGAAAAAGTAAAGAAGCCGATAAAATCCTATGAAGTCTCAAACTTGGTTAACTATTGTTGGAATCAGTCTTAGCACTTTGGTGGTTGACGTACCGCGATCGCTGGCAGAGCAAAATTCAGCGAGATCAACAGCTATAACCAGAAAGAGTAACTTCTATGCCTATAATTATTCGCGGGAATTAGTCGGGGAATTAAAGAAATATGAAGCCAAGATTTCTTGTTCAGCAAACAAGAATAAGGGTCAGCTAACTCACTATCAAACCTTGATCAATAACGGGATCGCTTTACAAAAGCAACAAAAACATCTTGAATCTCTAAGCTGTTTTGATCGGGCATTAGCCCAGCAGCCCGATTCAGAACAAGCTTGGTATCGCCGCGGAATAAGCTTGAGTTATCTTCAACAATATGAGAATGCCGCTTTTTCCTACCAGCAGGCAATTAAAATTAATCCCACCGAACATACCTCTTGGTATAACCAGGGAAATGCTTATAAACACTTAGGTCGCCATCAAAAGGCGATCGCTGCTTATCAACAGGCAATTGATTTACACCCAGACTTCTATGTAGCACATTATCAGTTGGGCAAAGTCTTATCTCGCTCAGGTCAACTCGAAGCAGCAATAGCAGCCTACCAAGAAGCCGCTAGTATTAATCCTGAGTATCATCACGCTTGGTATAGCTTAGGTAGTCTCTTGCATCAGCTAGAGCGTTATGATGAAGCGATCGCTGTTTATCAGGAGACGTTAGAATACAAACCAGATCAACATCAGGCTTGGTATAACCTGGGAAACATCTACCTCCAGCAAAAAAACTACGATCAAGCGATCGCAGCTTACGAATCAGCAATTAAGCTCAAGCCCGATTATAGTTTGGCATGGAATAATCATGGTGTGGCATTAGAAGCACTCGATGAGCAGCAAAAAGCCCTCGAATCCTATAATAAAGCTGTACTGGTTAATCCTAAGTATGAAAAAGCTTTAAACAATCGTCGCCGTCTATTGATGTTGGTGAGTGAGTCAGACACTATTCTATCAGTGAGCAATGAACAATCAACAGTCAACAATCAACAATCAACAAATGACAAATAACTAATGACACTCACAATTTTGGTAAGGCAATAGATGTAGATTCTAGAGGAATTATCCCCTGAAGAATTGACTGACAGTTGGCATGAGGATAATGAACTATACTCAAGTGTTTAAGAGTATTTAAAGTCGCATTAACTCCTAAAGTCTTATTCAAAATGTCATGTAACAACTTGTCGTCAGCAATAATTAAGCCAGTAGTTAAGCTAGCAGTTTCCGAAGCTGAGTTTGATTTTTGCTGATTAGAAATTCGTCGCTGCCAAGTTTCGAGAAATCCTGATTGAGCAACAGCTAAATGAATTGTTTGCTGATTGTTTTGTAGCAGTGTTTCAGCTATATTTTCTGATGCCTGAGAATAATCGGTGACGATCAGGTTGACAAAATTCTGTGCCATTAATCCTGGTAATCGTGAGCTAGCCAACAAGTCTTCGGTAACAGAATTAGAAATAAATAGCCAACGCCATCCTGTTTTTTCTGCTTTTAACTTGGGTAATTTTTCTTGAAGATGATTAGTAACATTGAGATAGCTTAATTCCACCTCAGAGCGATTTCCATTAGCAAATTCTAGACAGCTAATACCACAGTTGGACTGCTGTAAACTATGATAGTGTTCTGCTTCTACTCCAATTGCTGTACTAATTAAAGCTCTGTTGGTGCCACCATGAGCAACAATCAAAATGGTTTGACCACGATGTCTGGCTAAAATCGATTGCCAAAATTGCTCGGCAGCCTGAAACAAATCAACCACAGGAAAATTAATACCATCACAACTAAAAAGGTGAGGAGTATCTGACCAGCAGCGATGAGCCTCGGGAAACTTCGCTTTGACTACTTTGTAGGTTAAACCTTGCCAATCCTCCAGGCAAATTTCAGTTAATTTAGGCTCAATTAAGATTGGCGCTGGATTTGGTTGAGTTTGCTCCCAAGCACTTACCATTGACTGCACCGTTTGCTGCGCTCTAGTCAAAGGACTAGTGTAGATAGCGTCAAAATTAAACTGTTGCAGAGCTAACCCTGTAGCAAAAGCATTTTGCTCTCCTTGATCGGTTAATACCGAATAATCGCTATTTCCTTGATATCGTTCTTGTTCGTTGTAAGTAGTATGTCCATGGCGAACTAGAAATACGCGGGTGGCTGATTTATCAGTAGGGGAAAATGCCTCAGGGGTAGCTGAATCAGTAACAAAAGTAGGAGAAGTTGAAAAATAGCTCATTTATTGATATTGAACGGTTTATTATCAGGGCAAAAGGTTGACATAGCGTTGTCCCAAAGCCATCAATTTTTGATGAGTTCTTGGTTGCAAGATCCTTCCTCCCTCAAGATCATAAATTTCTAAGATCGTGGGTAATTGAATGCTGAGTCGTAAACAAAATGCTAGCTCAGACAATGCTAATTTGTTGTCTCAAGGAGTCTTGAGTGTATTCTCGAATATCTTGTCCGTCAATCAAAACTTGATATTTGGTTGAGATAGAATAAGAGACAGATCAACGCTATGTTAGGAATTTATCTGTCCTGAAACCCACAACCATAAACAGATAAAGTTTACGTTTCTTAGTCCAGCTTTAGAGTAATTTAAATAGTTTATTTTATTTTGTTGCTAAGCTGTTAATCGTTTAAGATGCATGTTATTTCCAAAGTGTAAAATACAGTCAAACCCTCTCCCCGTCCCCTAATCCTCTAGTCTCCCTGTCAGGCACAATAAGCAAATTAGATGCGTGAGAGCTTACTCTCTCTACTTGTTTTGGGGCAGGAATTGTCTGGTAAATGGCGATCGCTTCTTGAACGGCGCTTCGCGCCATCGCCTTCG
>JBCCDL010000432.1:0-5502 GCA_039030815.1 Cyanobacteria bacterium P01_A01_bin.83
AAAACTCCTTTAGGAATTTTTGCACCAATAGCAGTAAAGCGGTCGGCATTTTTCAAGAAGTCAACAACTTCAGTTAGCTCTAATTTGGCTTGTTCAATACCAGCAACGTCGCCAAAAGTTACCTGAGTTTTTGGCTCCATTTGCACTCTTGCTTTGGATTTACCAAAGTTCATCGCTTGGGAACCAGGACCACTCTGTGCTCTTCTTAACAAGAAAAATAAACCGACCAATAATAGTATGGGGAACAAGAGGCTGCTCAAAGCTTTAAACAACCAGCCTTCATCACCCTGGGGTAAAACTGCAATGTCTACGCCATTATCACTCAGAATATCAATTAACTGAGGATCATTAGGTAAGTTGACCAGGATGGGTGTACCCTCTAGATCTATAACTTGTGCCTTGGTGCGATCAGCACTAATTTTTACTGTTTCTACTTTATTATTTTGAACTTCGTCAATCAGCCTACTATAGGGCCAAGTTTGACTAGCTTGAGGTTGTTTCTCTAAAAATGCCGTACCTAATGCCACCACTACTATGGCTAGCAGTACATAAAGTCCTGCGTTACGCCATTTTTTATTGTTATCTTTACTCACTCTGACAGCCTCCCTTAGCTGAAGATATAAAAATCTTTACTTTTATTTTAACGAAGTGCCACTTCGCCGAGACTCCATAACATTTATGGAGCTACATTTAAGTTACATCTGCTCTAGCCATTAACTATGACACTTAGTTCATATTCAGTCTCTAGTTATGTAACGACGAAGAAATACTCATGTTGATTACTATTTCTATTTTTTAACCTTGTTAACTTATGTTAACGTTTCTCAGGAAATATTTACCAGGTAATTTTGTATAAATTAAATTTTAATAATCTTAAGGTTATAGATTATGGTTCGTCTAGCACTTCAGCCAAGGTAGCGCCAGCAAGAATAGGAGACGATCTTTGGGGACAAATAATTTACTGCCCATGTGTTTTTAAATAAACGATCAATTCAAAACCAAGTCGATCTAACTGAAAACAGTGGAATAACATCTCAGGAAGCAAATATAGTGCAAAGCGTGGCTAGGATAGAATTTTTACTCGATCAAACTAGACCACGCTAATAAACAACGGCAATTGAGCCAATTAATATGAAAAGGCTATTAAACACCTCACATATTCATAATATTTAAGGTAGATTCAGATTCACTATTAAGACTGCATCAAGCTCCATCCCCGACTACATTTGACTTTGCCTTGGATAACAGTATTTAGGTACTGTATACGAATGCCATATTTACTTCCTAATTCTTTTGCCGTGCAGTGTTCGGATATGTTTCTCTTCTCGTTAATCCAACTGTAGGTTTTTTGATAAAGAGTTGTATCTGTTGGCTTAACGGCAGATGTTGTTTGTGGAGTAGGAATAAATTCTATGACCGACTCTTCAACTAAGATTACTTGAGCCATTAATTCTCCAATTTCTTGATTGGTAGAGGCTAAGTTTAATCTTTTCATGCCGTCTTTAACATTGAGCTTTTTCATACCAAATCGACTTTTGCTACCGTCTGTGGCAAATATAATCGGCTCTTTGATCCCGTTTTCCAGCATATCTTGCGCTAATTCAGGATTACTGTAATTTTCAGTGGGAACTAGAAGTACAAGATCTTTTAACGCAGCTTGATAGGTAATTTTTTTCATGATTAAGTTAGCTCTGTCTAGGTGGATTAGGAAAACATCAATCGGAAAAACACCTACTTGTACGACTCATGCAATTGTTTAGGATCATTTTTATTGACAGAAATATATGAGTTGAAGCTCAAGTAAAGATTGATCTTTTCTAGATCGGAAGACTAGAAATAGTTTGAACTGCCTATTACAGATCTAAAACAATTTTCCTAAGTTGTGCAGAACCGTAACCTGAGGGTTTTCTAGGTATAAACTCTATTGGAATGATTAAGTCTTGACTCCTATATTTTATTCACTTACGCAATTTTACTCATCCGTATTATCACTGATTTTTAGTTGAATTTAAAGAAGATAATTAAAAGCATTTCTAGAAAATATTTTATTTTTATTTAAGTAATAAAAGACAACACCTTCTCCATATGCAATATCAAAGATAGATTTATTGCTATTACCAATAAATGTAAATGATGTAAAAGCGTTTAATTCTAAGATCAATCAGAATCAGTTATTAACTTAACCATACAGTTGTATTGTGAAATAGTCAAAATATTAAATTTTTAGTAACTTTTTATTGTTCCTTATTCTTAAGTAAATTAATCAAGGCGAATTTTAAGAGCAATGGGGAACAAAAATTAAGTGAAAGAGTCTTCAATGATAATTAACTTCCAGAAAATTATTAGTAGGCATTCTAGTTACAAATCGGTTTAATTAAAGATTGGCGATCGCGTATTTTTACGGCTGAGTAATTACGGAGTAATCTTTGAGAGTTGAGACTTTGAGGTTGATGCTCAATTATTTAATCGAAAGCAGCCTCTAGATAATCTCTGATGGTCAGTTGATAGCGGTCAATCATAATCGGTTGACCAATGTTGAGGTGATCGATTTGAGACAATGGAGGACTATTATGCCGAGGAGATTTGTGATACGAATAGCTAACTAAGCCCACATCAAAACGGCAGGGTAATTGAGCCAAGTGAGGATATTGAGCTAAAAATAAAGACGCTGTTTGGAGTAGCTTATGTTGTTTGGCAGCATTAACCGCTAGCAAGCCATCTGCATCCCAGTTAAACAGACTGCGAGTTTTAACCTCGGTAAAAGCGATCGCCTTGGTGGCTCGCTCCTGAGCAATTAAGTCAATTTCACCCCAACGACAGCGCCAATTTTGCTCTAATAGGTCATAATTTTGCAACTCTAACCATCTGGCAATTAGTTGCTCACCAAAAACAGCAATTTCTTTCATCTAAAATAATATTCTCGTGAATTTTGAGGGGTAAGCTTTTTGTTCGTAATTTACAACTCGAATTAGGCTAAATAAGCTGACAAAATAGTAACGCTTCACAACATTGTCTGTTTCGTTACAGAGAAAAAAACATATATTAAGAGAAGTTGAGAGAATAATTCAACAGTTTGGAGTGTAAGTGAACTATGAGTGAGCCGAAAATTTTCAATCACGATATTATGCACTGTACCCATGATGCTGTAGTTGGTAACTACCTATATTCTGGTAGAGTTTTAGGGATGAGTGAGTCAGACGACCTGATTCAACTACACCCAGATCTACAATCTCAATGGTCGGCAATTACAGCTCACTACCAAAATATCAATCTTAGCCACAGTCAAAATCCAATTTGGGATCTTTCATTTAAACAATTAAGACAATATCCCCAGTATCAGCCATCAGTATTTATTTTTGGCGATGCACTACATCATCAAAGTGATGATGAAGATTGGTTTCGCGATCGCAATCAAGACTGGCAAGATGTAGTTGAATTTATTAATTCTAAGAACAACTTTATTCGTTTGTCCCAGGAGTTGGAGGTTAAAGTACCTCGGACTATTTGTGCCGCTGATAAAGCCCAACTAAAAGAACATAAAGATCTGCCTTATCCTTGTTATCTTAAACCTGCTGTTTCCGTTGATGGAGTAGGTATTCACCGCTGCGCCAACCCTGAAGAATTAACTAATGCTTTGGCAAAGTTAGATTCAGATACCCCTCTACAAATCCAACAGGAAGTAATAGCAACCAAGTTTCTCAATTTACAGTATGAAGTGATTGATCAGCAGGCAAAACCATTAGCCGCCACAGAACAAATTTTAGATGGTTTTGCACATCAAGGTAATCGCTATCCCACAGTTTACCAACCCTGGGATTTAGTAGATCCGATGGCGGAATGGATGGCAAACAAAGGTATGAAGGGGATTTTTGCTTTTGATGTGGCTGTAGTAAAAACAGAAACTGGTGTTGATTACTTTGCTATTGAGTGTAATCCTCGCTTTAATGGGGCTTCTTATCCCACAGGTATTGCCCAAAAGTTAAATATTGAAAAGTGGTGTAGCGATAATATCAATACTAAATATCGCTCCCTCGATCAGATTAATCTGGAGAATTTGGAATATAATCCCGAAACCGCAACAGGAGTAATTATCGTCAATTGGGGTAGTATCCTAGTGGGTAAATTGGGAGTTCTTATCGCTGGCTCAATTGAACAACAAGAAGAATGGCGACAAGCATTGCGTGACCAGCTCAATTGAAAAGTTGTTAGTTGTTAGTTGTTAGTCGTTAGTCATTGACTTATAAACTAATTTGAATTAGAGATCTGATGTTACGCAACACAAAAAGCTGGCACGCATGTATCGCAGTACGTTAATTGATTAGGACAAGTTCAGTTAATTGCTCGTAAGTAACGAGTAACGAGTATCCTAATACAACTGCGTATTGCTATACAGTAAATTAGTACTCATAATTGACTACTGCAATAGAACAATCAAACTTTTACCTTTTACCCCTTACCCAGTCTTAGCCGATCAATTATTACGTAACATCAGTTAGGGATTAACTAGTTGAGTTGTCCAAGTTTGATCTGTTTGTAATAGATAGAAGCAGCGTTGCTGGGGATTACCTCTTAGCTGAAGATGATCGACTTTGTGGGGAGTCAGCAATAATAAACAAAAATCAGCAAGAGGACAATCGGCATCAGGGGTCGCCACTTCAAAAGCCGACTGATCTGCCACTGGTTGAGCAGGATCTGGCCAAGCAAATTGCGATCGCGCCGAGTCAGAGATTTGCTGCCAGGTCTTTTGTCGTGCTTGTTGTAGATGATGTTCTTCTACCGTAGCGTCAACTAATAGCAGGTTTCCTGTAAGGCGAAACTGTTCCCGAGTCTTGGTAAAATACCAGCAAATTTCAGCCTGAGATTGATATTCAATATCTTGAATTTTGCTGCTACGAGCATCAGTAATAATTTTGAGAGAATTATCCTGATCATTGTCAAAACCACGAAACACTACAGTACGATTAGCGGGATAGCCTTGTGGAGTAACTGTAGCTAATTGGAAATAACGGGCATGAGGTTGAGAGCGATTACGATGGATAGCGCTGGATAAAGGCGATCGCCAAGGAGCAAGCATGGACAGTAAACAGTAAACAGTGAACAGTAAACAGTAAACAGTAAACAGTAAACAGAAATTTCTAGGGTGGGCGACCCACAGCTAGTACAAAGCGTGCAAAAACAATAATTATATTCTTAACATAAGGAGTTACTACTGTTGCCCACCAAAGATAATCAATCCCGATAAACGGGACAAAATAATCACCTAATCAGTAGTAGGGTGGGCAATAACAATAACTATATTCTTGACACAAGGAGTTACTATTGTTGCCCACCGAAGAAAATCACCTAATCAATTATCCTGCGGCTAAATAAAAACGATAATAGCCCAGGAGATAAAACAGATCGATGACGATCACAATTCCTCTTGTCCAGGGTGAGTTAAGCAAAATCCAAACAATCGGATTAACTGCGATTACCAAAGCCATCTCAATAAAAGCCACAATT
>JBCCDL010000433.1:0-5480 GCA_039030815.1 Cyanobacteria bacterium P01_A01_bin.83
ATCAAGCTAATTAGTATTGTGGCTTACTGCTGCTTTGATGGGAACATTCTTGATCCCAACATCTTTTAAACAAAGTTATTTGGTACAAAAACCAAAAGTGTCTAATATTCCAAACTGAATACTGATGACCTAGCTGCTGATTAAAATATTGCCAAATAAAATTAGTGGTTAGTTTTATTTTTCTGCCCATCGACCAAGTGTCCTTTATTAATTTAAAAAAGTTATTTTTAAGTAGAAAGACGATCAAATTTTCTCAATCGTGAGACGATATAAGCACCCGAACTCATTCGGGTGTCATGTCCTTGCTTGAGAACTTGCTTTCTATAATTAATTTGCCCAATTAAATTCGATTCCCCTTGCTCACAAACGCCTAAAATTTATACTTTGACAACAAAACGTTAAGTGTTCTTACCAATTGTCAAATAGAAATAAATCTGTATAGTTAAGCTATGCTGCGTGTGATGTCTAAAGTGATTCGACCACTAAAGTCGGGAATAGGTGCGGCGGGCTTGGATAACTTGACCCGAACCTGACTTACTTTATCCAGGCTTAATAACCTATCTGCGATCGCACCAATTAATTTTTCCACCAGCTCAAATTTGGCAGTAGTGATTTGCTCTTTGACAATGGCGATCGCCTCTCGATAGTCTAAGGTATCGTTGATCTCATCACTTTTTGCCGCAGCAGCTAGGTCAACCCATAGAATCAGGTCAACTTCAAACCACTGTCCTAACACTCTCTCTTCAGGTAGATATCCTACATATCCATATGCCCGAATACCATTAACTTGAATTGAATCCATTGTCATGACTGATTATATAATTCCGTTTGTTATTATCCTCCTTGATGGGATAAGAGCAAACTAATTACGAAATTTTACTTTAATAACTGTTTCAATATTAATTAAGCAATACAAAAATTAGCTTAAAAAAGCTAGTTTAAAGACGAAAAAAAGGCTACTAAATAGTAATAGTAGCCTGAAAATTAACCATTATTAAAAGAAAGCTGATAGCAAAAGGTCAAGAGCTTGCACAATAACAGAAACTATCCTAACCTTAAGCTCGATTCCCTATGCTTCTTTGTTCTTAGAAAAGTAATCACTCAAAGCATCAGCAATAATTTGATTCATGGGTCTACCTTCTTTCTCAGCAATCTCTTTTAAACGAGGAAAGACATCATCGGGAACGCTTACGCGACGCTGATTTTTACGGAACTTGCGTTTGGGAGTAGTATCTGTATCCATATGGCTTCCTATTTTATAGTTTGCAGCAAAATTACGAATGGCAGCGAATCCTACTCGACTACAGAATGAACCAAAGCTTTCCTTAGATTTACGATTCTGCCTGAAGAAAACAAAAATAGGTTCCAGGAAAGTTTCAAGCTCTTCTACTGGCATTTTCTGTTCGTAGGGTTGAGCTAATTGAGTTTGGTTAGATGTTCCTCCCAGCCAGATTTGATATTTGCCTGGTGCGCTACCAACAAATCCTAGCTCTGCCATGTAGGGACGAGCGCAGCCGTTAGGACACCCAGTCATCCGAATCACGAAGTGTTCGTCTACCATTCCTAGTTTATTCAATAATATCCTGATGCGATCAGTAATTCCTGGCAAAGCTCGCTCAGATTCGGTGACTGCTAAACCACAGGTAGGCAACGCAGGACAAGCCATGGAATAGCGAGTTAATGGTTCGATCGCCTGCGGATCGGTAATTATGCCACGATTATTGAGAATGTTTTCCACGGTTGCTTTTTGTTCAGGAGCAATGTCGTAGAGAATAATGTTGTGATTACCCGATAACCGCATGGGTAAGTTGAGCTGCTGCACGATTTCTCTGAGGGCAGTTTTTAACTGGAAAGCACCCTCATCTTTAACTCTGCCATTTTCAACGCCGATGCCAAAGAACCAGTTACCATCACCCTGTTCATACCAACCTAAAAAGTCCTGGTATTGCCATACAGGCAGCTTTTTATAAGCTTTGAGTTCCTTGCCAAAATAGGACTCGACCTTGGCTTTGAATCGCTCTACACCCCAGTCATGAATTAGATATTTCATCCGTGAATGACGGCGATTATGGCGATCGCCGTAATCTCTTTGAGTGGCAACAATTGCCTTAACTAGATCGTAAATATCTGCCTGATCTACATAGCCAATTTCGTCGGCAATACGAGCAAAGGTTTCTTCTTTGTTGTGGGTACGACCTAAGCCACCACCAGCAAGAACATTAAATCCCTGTAGTTCTCCATTCTTGTTAGTTATAACCACTAAGCCAATATCATGGGTATAGATATCAACGGAGTTATCTCCAGGTACCGTGACGCAGATTTTAAACTTGCGAGGTAAGAACTGCTGACCATAAATTGGTTCAGGGCTATTCTCTACAATCATGCCCTGACCCTTACTCTGTCTAGCTGCTTTGACTTCGGGGGCTTCTTCGGCGCTGATTGCTTTTTCTCCGTCTAGCCAAATCTCATAGTATGCCCCACTTTGAGGATTTAATAGATCGGCTATATTATTGGCATATTCAAATGCATACTGATATTCAGGCTTATTCTTAAATGGTGCAGGAGAAGACATAACGTTGCGATTCACGTCTCCACAGGCACTCAGTGTAGAACCCATATGGTGCAGAATACTGCTGATTACTGTCTTCAGGTTTTGCTTTAAAATTCCGTGAATTTGAAACCCCTGGCGAGTTGTTATTCGCAGCGTATGGTTCCCATACTCTTGGGACAAGCGATCTAATGCCAAGAACAATTCTGGAGGAACAAATCCTCCTGGGCTACGTGTCCGCAGCATCATTTGATAGTCTTTCTCTTGACCTTTGACACGATTATCGCGATTGTCTTGTTGGTATGAACCATGAAACTTCAGCATTTGAATCGCATCTTCGGTAAAATGCGTTGTATCCTGCTGTAATTCGGTTAAAAGAGGCTCTCGCAGGTAGTTACTACGCTCTTTTAGTTTTTCTATTTTGGATACTTTTTTTTCAATTGGGGTTTGAACCATATTCTTGTTAAATAATTGCCAGGAGGGTTGTTTGCAGTATGTGAGTTTGCGGTTAAAGGTTCTTTTTTATCTTAGCGTTTGCGATCGGCTACCATCCTAAAATATTGATTATATTAATGTATTCAAATGTCTTAAGATAGGTGTAACCGTATAGACGCACTATTTATTTGCAGTAGTTTTAAGACAGTGCAAATCTTGCATTAGAGTTCTACTGTCAATAACTTATTGATTAGTCCTGTCGCCACAGAGAATTAGTATTCTCGCATTTTTGTAACAAAGAATACAAGCTGGTGCTCGTTTCTGCTTACAAAAGTTATCTTCAGGCATTAACATTCCTGAAGTAAATTTGAATTTCTTAATAATGAATTAGTAAATAGCTGCTTTTTATCAATGGACAATGGACAATTGATAATTGACAATTAGTTAATTTACTCTAAGACCTACATGCGGCGGTTGCGGAGCAAGTCCGTAGGACTCACCACCGCCTTTGTCGTAAAGGTAAAGACGTGTCCCCCGAATGAATTCGGGGGCTCGTATCGTCCTGTCAGAAATAAAAGAAAAATATTTCGGCAATTCCAATCCTCTTCCTTTTAAGGAGAGATAATTGTTCATTGTTCATTGTCAATTGTTGAATTAGCTTGAGTTGAATTTTTATAGCCAAAAAAGTCGATTCGATAGTCAGTAATGGAAACTCCAGTTTGTTCTTCAATCTGCTTGATTAGCGATTCGGGTAGCTCAATTTGCAGATCGATAATTTGCTTAGTATCTAAGCAATTTATATGACTATGGGAATCGCTAATATTGCCATATAATCTCCCATCGGAACGCTCTAAACATTCAATTACGCCACTAGCAGATAAAGCCTCTAAATTCTGATACACTGACGTGTGACCAATTTCTTTGCCCTCCTGATTGAGCAAATCATAGATTTCTCTGGCGGAAAGATGATTTTCATTTGACCAGAGTAGCTCTAGAATATAGCGACGTTGGCGACTGACTCTCATCCCTAGCTCTTGACAGCGAACTAAGGCATCTTCGAGAGAGTTAATTGGTGTTAGACTTGCCTCGGGTGTTTTCATATAAGAGGCTATATTTTGCTTAAAATTATACATACTCATTACCACTTTAACTTAAATTTAAGCAAAATGTCTACGATCAAAACCGATAGAGTTGATTTAACTATCTCAGCAGGGTACTGTTAACTTTCATAGATTTAGTACTTCTCTCTATTTGTGTATTATTTATTGTGACTATAAAAATAGTTTTAGACAATAAGGCGATCGCTAATTTAGATTTGACCGCCGCGCAACAGCAAATTTCGCCTTTATTAAAGGAAAATATAGCCGATTTTGAGCAGCAGCTACAGTTTGCGATTAATTTTCAGCGAGATGAAACTGATCCCCGAGAGCTTTCGGAAATACCTGAGATTAGACTATGGTTTGTTCGTTTAGATTCGGCTTACCCCTGGCTACCGTTTTTATTGGATTGGAAGGCAGGGGAATTGGTGCGTTATGTAGCGATGCTGGTGCCACATCAATTTAATCGTACCGAAGGCATTATGTTTAATCCTGAAGCCTTAGAGATTTTCGTGATGAATAAAATCTTTGTTCTCTCAGATTGGTTTCAAGAGCAAAATATCCCAGGGCGATCGCGTTTGAAGTCGATGGCACAGTTATTTGGTTATGAATTAGATGATGCTTTTTTTGAGATGATTTAAATGAAGGAACAAGGAATGAAGAATGAGGAATGAGGAACAAGGAATGAGGAACAAGGAATAAACTATCGTACTATTGTAGATAGCTGTTGTTAAATAGTTTATGTCAGTAGCAGATTACGATTAGCAAAGCAAAGCAATCTTTACTTACTTCCTGACCTTACCCAGTACCTACCAAAAACTAGTGTTGTTAGTTATTAGTTACGCCTAGTGTGAATTAGGAAAAAGCGAGGAAAAGATAGAAGATGGAAGTTACCAAGCTGTCCACCTCAATATCTTTCCTCACGGACATCTCACGCACCTGGGGTTTCCCCAGGTGACGTGTCCTTCTCAATAGCATAGACTTTGAAAGCTAAAGAGTGATAGTTTTTGTGCTGGTAGATGATTGGTATCAGTCTCAGAAAAAATCGGCAAAACGTCAGACTCCAGGAGCAAAAGCAGAAATGAGTGATAGTGAAATCATGACTTTGGGCTGAATAATGGATTACATCCCATTTCCAGGAGAAACTCAGTTGGTTAATTTCATCAGAGCTAATTACGGACAATGGTTTCCCCATTTATGAGAGCGAAGCCAGTTTAATCGGCGTTTGCGAAAGTTGGGGTCGGAAATAGAAACTCTTAGAAGAGAATGGGTTAAGCACTCAGGTGCGGAAACAGCAAATAGCTTTGTGGTTGACACGAAACCAATACCTGTAGTTGGTTACAGAAGAAGTAAGAAACACAGTGATTTCGATGGCAGTGCAGGTTATGGCTATTGTGCTG
>JBCCDL010000434.1:0-5480 GCA_039030815.1 Cyanobacteria bacterium P01_A01_bin.83
AACCGTAAATATGGTGCAAAAGATTCTATGTTTAATAAGTGATTTGGTTGAGAATTGACATAGCCATTACAAAAACCAGTGGCAGTGTTTTTAGTTTGGGCAACTTCTTGCGCCGCAATTGCCCCGCCACTAGTACCTTGAATAGCCAAAGGTTGAGTCATACCCTGAGGATTAATGGAGATAGTATTGGCAGCTTGAGTAACACTTTGATTATAGTTAAAAATAATTACTCCTAATAGAAAATAGAGCAATTTCGACATTGTATTAGATATTGGTTTTAATAATGAAAGATTGATAGTAGCTGTTAACACTCGATTTGGGTTCAAATAATAAGTGTAGATAAATAGAATGTTCAATTATTAAAATATTTGAGGTTAGCATTTTCTAATATAAGCTAAGATCTATCATATTCACAGCGTTTTATAACAGCTTTAAAAAATTTTATCAGATTCTACTAATAGTTAGATTCATAGTTATTATTAAACTTTAAAAAAAGTGACCTCTAGATTATAGAAGCCACGATCAACTATTCTAGGTAGCTTTTGCCATCAATTGAGCAGTATTAACAGTTTTATTTGCTCCAGAAGCTAGCCTATAATTTTGCTTAAGGTATTCTGTAAACGTATTTTATCTGCACCCAAATGATTAAGTAATAACCAAGTTTGAGTTAAATCTGGGCCATGCAACTCTCCAGTTAAGCTGGCTCTAAGCGATCGCATAACTAACCCTTTTTTTACTTTCTGGCTTTTAGTAACTTGCTTAATCATAGCTTTAGAAGTCTCTTCACTCAGACTTGACTCCGCATCAAGCCCCGCAATTATTTCCTGTACTACCGCAGCCACTCCCTCTTGCTGGAGTAAATCCATTGCTTCATCTGTATGATCAATCGAATCAACAAAAAAGACACTGGTTTCTTTGATTACGTCAGTTAAACGATTGAGAGTCGGTGCCGTTAACGCCGTTAGGGTTTCTAACCAAGAGCGGTCTTTGCTGTCTACGTCATAACCAGCATCTTGCCAATAAGGAATTAAAAGATCGGTTAATTTATCCGCAGACATCTGATGAAGATATTGACTATTGATCCAGTCTAGTTTATCCCAATCAAATTTAGCCCCAGCCTTATTAACCCGCTCTAACTCAAATTCTTGAGCCGCTTCTGACAAAGTAAAAATCTCTTTAGTCGAATCGGGAAAAGTCCACCCTAGCAAAGTCATGTAATTAACTAAAGCTTCTGGTAAAAAACCCATTTTACGGAAATCATCAATCGATGTTACCCCGTCTCGCTTGGATAATTTACGTCCATCTTGATTAAGAATTAGAGGACTATGAGCAAAAACGGGTATTGATCCACCTAAAGCCTCATAAAGCAAAATTTGTTTAGCCGTATTGGCAATATGATCCTCGCCGCGAATGACGTGGGTGATCTGCATATCAAGATCGTCAACCACCACCGCCAGATTATATAAAGCCTGTCCATAGGGCTGGTCATCCTCGGCTGCACGGGCAATCACCATATCACCACCCAAATCACCACCTTGCCAACTTACAGTATCCCGAATCGAATCATGCCAGACAATATTGCGATCGCCGTCTATTTTAAACCTAATTACAGGCTTACGCCCCTCTGCCTCAAACGCCGCCTGTTCGTCGCTGGTTAAGTTACGGTGACGATTATCATAACCAGGAGCTTTTCCTTGTGCCTTTTGGGTCTCCCGCATCGTGTCGAGTTCTTCGGGAGTGCAGTAACAGGGATAAGCCAAACCTTTATCCAGTAAAGTTTGTACTGCCTGCTGATACTTGTCTAAGCGTTGAGTCTGAAAAAAAGGACCCTCATCCCAATTAAGTCCTAGCCACTCTAATCCTGATTTTATATTTTCAGTATACTCAGGACGCGATCGCGCTGCATCTGTATCTTCAATCCTCAAGACAAACTTGCCTTGATGGTGATGGGCAAATAGCCAGTTAAAAACCGCCGTCCGCGCTGTCCCAATATGTAAATTTCCTGTCGGTGAAGGAGCAATCCTTACTCTAACACTCACAAAGTACCTCTTATTTGAAATTATTTTTTAATTGTGTGCAATTTATTATTGTAGCGATATTGCGGGGCATCTCTATCCCCCTGTTTATATAAGTGGCAAGCGAGGATCAAGACTTGCTGATTCGGATACTATTTAAAGCAACTAGGTATCTTTACTGACAACTATCACGAGAACTGGTTAGATAAAATAATCTAAACTTTATCCCGCAGCCTTTAAAAGCCACTATGGTTGAGCAAATTAAATCTCAATATTCTCTATCCTGGGTCACAAAAATTTCCGAAATTTCTCAAGCAGATTGGGATGAATTAGCCAAACCATTGCAAACTCCTTTCTTGGAATGGGAATGGCTGCACAACATTGAAGCCTCTGGTAGTGCTACTGCCCGCACAGGATGGCAACCCTGTCATTTAGCAGTATGGAGTAAACAAAAGTTAATTGGTGCCGCACCTTTGTATATTAAAGGACATAGTTACGGAGAATTTGTTTTTGATCATCAGTGGGCAGATTTATCCCATCGTTTGGGGGTAGATTATTATCCGAAATTGCTAGGGATGACTCCTTTTACCCCCGCAGTGGGGTATCGCTTTTTGATTGCTCCTGGGGTAGATGAATCCTTAGTTACAGAGCTAATGATAGCGGCAATTGATAAATTTTGCGATCGCAATCGGCTTTCTGGCTGTAATTTTTTGTTTGTCGATCCTGACTGGGGTGCCATGATGGAAAGCAAGGGGTTTCATAGCTGGCTACATCATGGCTATATTTGGTCTAATCACGACTTTAAGAGTTTTGATGACTATCTCAAGATGTTTAACAGCAACCAGCGCAAAAATATTAAACGAGAGCGAAAAGCTGTGGCAAAAGCTGGGTTATACACTAAAACTTATGTTGGCAAGGAAATACCGCCTCACTTATATTCTGAAATCTATCGCTTTTATAGTAGTACCTGCGACAAGTTTTATTGGGGCAGTAAATATTTAACCCGTCAGTTTTTTGAACAACTATACCCCAATTATAGCGATCGCGTGTTGCTAGTAGTGGCATATACCGAACAAAATGAGCAAACCCCTGTAGGCATGTCTTTTTGTCTGCATAAAGGCGATCGTTTATATGGTCGCTATTGGGGTTGTTACGAAGAATATGACTGCCTTCACTTTGAGGCATGTTATTACAAACCGATTGAATGGGCGATCGCTAATGGGATCAAAACATACGACCCTGGTGCGGGAGGTAGGCACAAGAAAAGAAGAGGTTTTCCTGCTACCAAAAATTATAGTTTACATCGCTTTTATAATCGTCGCATGGCGCAAATGCTAGATCGCTATATCAATGATGTTAATCGGATGGAACAAGCAGAAATTATCGCCATCAATGATAATCTTCCTTTTAATAGACAGGAAATTAACTTTAATTTAGATTAAGTTGCCAAAACTAGAGTATTTGTAGCAAAAGATGTAGATCTTTAAACAAAGCGATCGAAATCATTTCCGATGACTACCATTTAAGTAATGATGTTAAATATAGCCTAAACCAAGAATCTAAGTATAAATTTTTACTTCTTTGCTTGGTATCTAGCAACACTATTTTAATATGTCATTACTTCAATTATTACCGAACTTTTGGACGCAAACTACACATAATCCTTTGTTACATAAGGCAAGAAAAAGACATAATAATTTGCCTAAAACAGAGAATGATAAATTCTTTAATTTGGCGCAGACCAATTATCAACAGGCACGTAAAGTTGCACAACAAAGGTATACAACTTTAGCACAGATGCTTAGGGCTGTAGTTAAAGAACACTATACTTCCGCCGAACAAAACAAAGTAAATTCGATTGTGATTTTTCTCATCGATATTCTTGCTAGTAAGGCAAGTATTTTCCCCGATATGGAGTACGACAATGTTTGGTATACCGATCATTACGACCTCATAGAATTAGCCAGAAACATGGGTGTAGGGGATGAAACTTTGCCTCACTGGCTAGAAGAGTTAAATCTATATAGCCGCTACCTAGAAATAACTGCCTCCGACTTAGTCAGAATCTTGTTGGAAATATCTGACGAGGCTTTGATTGATGGGTATCAGTCTGGGGCTGATGTAGACAAATGGTTCAGCTATACTGCCAGAGAAGCTTTAAAATCTCGTAAAAGATTATCTCGCTATCGACAGAGGCAAAGTGAATCTCTATTTATTAGCTATAGAAGTTCGGGTATTGAAGGTTGGGATAAAAATTAAATAATCTGAGTTCGGGATCAGAAAATTTATCGGTAGGGCTAGCTATTAGCTTTTAGCTATCAGCTTTTAGCTTTTGACAAATTTTAAACTAATCCAAAGTTCTATTTTTCAAATCCTTTGTCCATACAGGGTGTGTCTTAAACCGAAAGTATCGTTAAATACATCAAATAATTGCCAAAATTATTGATGCTGCTTTTTTGCAAGTCTTGCTCTGTGCCGATTTAATTGACGAGCTTTTTTCTCTGGGGTTAACTGCTCATAACAATGAGGGCAAGAAATATCTGGCTCATACTGAGGTGAAGCTTTATCTGTCGCTGATATAGGATGTCCACAAGCATAACAAAGCTCATGACTACCTGGCTCTAACCCCTCCTTAACCGCAACTCGTTCATCAAAGACAAAACATTCACCTTGCCACATACTTTCTGTAGGGGATACATTTTCCAGATATTTTAAAATTCCCCCTTTGAGGTGATACACTTCTTTAAATCCCTGAGAAAGTAGATATGAAGAGGCTTTTTCACAGCGGATACCCCCAGTACAAAACATTGCTACTTTTGGATGTACGTCGGGATCGAGATTTTGCGCTACATACTCAGGAAACTCCCGAAATGACTCTGTATGGGGATTTTGCGCCCGCTGAAAACTGCCTAATTTTACTTCGTACTCGTTTCTAGTATCAATTACGACTATTTCGGGATTACTAATAATCTGATTCCAATTTTGCGGCTCGACGTAAGTACCTACATTTTGATCAGGATTAATTTCAGGCATACCCAGAGTGACAATCTCTGGCTTAATTTTTACCTTTAACCTAGCAAAAGGTAAATTTTCCGATGTCGATTCTTTGTGTTCTAAATCCTTTAGTTCAGTTACAGTTTGCAAAGTCTGTAAAATATCAGCGATCGCTTTGTGACTACCACAGATAGTGCCATTGATTCCTTCTTCGGCTAAGATAATTGTTCCTTTGACTTGTCTATCGATACACCAAGCTAAAATTTGCTCTTTTTTAGCTTTAAGGTCGTATATCTTGACAAATTTATAAAAAGTAGCAATTAAATAAGACATAAAATAAAGTTAGTTGTGATGGCAAAATAATTATAAAAGAAGCCACTAACCACTGAGCAATTTACGACTGAGGAAATTGATGATTTTGCACTTCGTGAGTAAAATCAGCCACAGCATTGGTAATAATTTGCCGTAAAT
>JBCCDL010000435.1:0-5475 GCA_039030815.1 Cyanobacteria bacterium P01_A01_bin.83
TGATACTCCTGTCATATCCAGAAGCTGAGAAGTCAGACAATGACAAAGTGGATACATTTGAGTAGCCGTGTGTCGTGAAAGTGACAAGCACGGTTCCGATAGGAGGGGTAAGCTAGTAATAGCTACCTCGACCTTAACAATCGAAATCATATACTCATAATCAGTATCTTTTATCCCTTATTGATAATTTTTTTATGGCTCGTAGAAATCGCAACGGTAACTATAGAAGTAGTCGAGATAGAGCAGATCGTTATGATCCGCCGCCAAATTATCGGTCTAATCCGAATCCTCCCGACAGAAAAAATCCTTTTGACATCGCTAAAATTGCTATTCTCGGCAGTGTCTTCGTAATTGGTATTGTAATCGGCTTATCACTTAACCTAACTAGCGGTACAGGAAATTTATCTACCGTAGATTCTAGTTTGCAGATTGACCGTAAAGCCCCCAATCCTGAGATCTGCCAGCAATTTGGTGCTAGTGCGATTGTCACCGACATGCGGGTATTTTTAACTCTTAATCCTTTTAGCGTCTATCTGACTCAACCTCAAATGCAGCCTGGATGCGTATTGCGTCGGACAAACTGGTCGGTGTTAGAGCAACAAAAGTTAGTAAGTTCTGAACAGGTACGTGATTGCAAGCGACGCATGAATACTTTTGGCTTTGTTGGACCGTTAGAAGGTAAGCCAAAGATTGACTGTGTCTATCAAAATAATGCTGCGGGGAATCTATTCCTCGATAAAAATGGTTCGGGCGTATTACCAGAGTCTGACAACTTCTAACAGTAGGTTGGTAAGTCAATAGGTCATGGAAATCCAAGTAATTGACGAGCGATCGCCGTATCTGGAGCAAGTAATTGAATTGGGGGATGCTAATCGTAAGACTCTTGGTGGTTTTACTAAAGGTGCTTTTATAGAGCATGCAAAAAAGGGATTTATTATTATTGCTCTTAATTCTCAATCTCAATTATTGGGATATTTGATGTATGCTATTCGCCAAAAAGATCGTTGTATTAGACTGATTCATTTATGTATCGATCAACAATATCGCGGACAAAAGATTGCCAGAAAGTTAGTTGAAGATTTAAAACAAAAAACTAAAGAATATCAAGGAATTAGTTTGCACTGTCGTCGAGACTATGGAATAGATTCGATGTGGAGAAAGTTGGGATTTATTTGTGTAGGGGAAAAAGCAGCTAAAACAAAACATAAAATTTTAACTCATTGGTGGTTGGATTACGACCAACTTAATCTATTTTCTAGTCGCGATCGCTTAGTAACTGAATCTTCTTTATGTGCGATGTTAGATTTAGCAATTTTTCAGGAATTATGTTTATCGACAGCAGAATCTAATCCAGAAGTTTTTAGTTTATTAGCTGATTGGCTAAAATCAGAGCTTACTTTATGTTTGACTGATGAAGTTTCTTTTCTAATTAATAGTATAGAAGATAATTTCAAACGAAAAAAGTTATATAATTTTAAGTTCAATTTTTCCCAGTTAGATTATGAGAATATTGAATCTTTCTCTGAGTCTGTAATTAGTTTTTGTCAAGAATATAATTTGTCTTTTGATCGCTTTACACGACCGCATCTAATTAAAACTATTGCTTCTCAAGCACAAATCTTTATTACTCAAAATAAATCGTTACTAGGTATCAGGGATAGGATATACGATCGCTTTGGGCTTTCTTTGAAAACTCCCACAGAGATTATTACTCAGATAGATGAATTAAATGATCGCCCGAGCTATCAGCCAGTAAAGTTAGCAGGTACTCAATTAAAAGTAGTTAGTATTGAAAAAGGACAAGTAGAAAAGTTAGTAGAGTCTTTTCGAGAAGGTGAAACAACTGCCGAATTTTTCCAAAAGATAAGTCAATTTATTACTGAAGGCGATCGCTTTGAATGTTGGGCAATTTGCGATGGTACAGATTTTATTGGCTTATATGTTTACGCCAGACTCAATAGTTATGAGCTAGAAATACCTTTGTTACGGATTAAAGCTAGTAGTTTAACTGCTACCCTAGCAGCTCATTTAATTTATCAAGCAACTTTAACATCGGCAAAGGAAAATAGACAGTTTACTAAAATAACTGATGCTTTTTTGTCTTCTTCAGTTATTGAAGCTATTCAACAAAAAAACGCTTTTAGTAAAGTAAATAATACTTGGTTGAGAGCTAACTTTTCTCTAGTAGATACTAAAGATAATTTACTCGATTACATTATTAATTTTGTTACTAATTTACCTACGGAATATCATCGCTACGGCAAAATTGCTTTATCTTATAAAAACGAGCTTGAAATTGCTTATGATAACAATTTATTAGATCTAGAACGTCTTTTCTTCCCTGCTAAAATTAGCGATGCCGAAATTCTCACCTTCATTATTCCTATCAAACCTTATTGGGCGCAACAACTATTCGATGCTAATCTATCCAATCAAACTTTATTCGGTGCTAGCAAAATCGAATTAGCCTTAAATAAAGAAGCTGTTTACTATAAAAGTAAAAATGCTCCGCGACTGCTCAAACCTGGAACTACAGGCAGAATTTTATGGTATGTTAGTAGCGATCGCGATTCGGGTTTTAGAGACATTAATTCTATTCGAGCCTGTTCTATTTTAGAAGAGGTAATTATCGCCAAACCTCTAGACTTATATCGTCGTTTTCGTAACCTGGGAATATATTCCGAGCAAGATATCTTAAAAGTTGCTAAAGGCGATCGAGCTAAAGAAATCATGGCTTTAAGATTCAGCCATACAGAGTTATTTAGCAATCCCATAAGTTTCAATAAAATTCGAGCAATTTTGCATAAAAAGGTTACAATACAAAGCCCCACTCTTATTGACAAAAAGGAGTTTGTTAGTATATATATACTGGGTAAGGAAAAGTCTAGTTGACTTCAAGACTAATGCCAAACGAAATACTGTTAATTTCTATCAAGCCCAAGTATGCAGAACAAATATTCAATGGTAAGAAAACTGTAGAATTACGTCGAGTTAAAACCAGATTAACTACTGGGGATTTGGTATTAGTATACGTTACTTCTCCCAAACAAGCCTTAATCGGATACTTTTCAGTGGAAAAAGTAGTTTTAGTAGAAAACCTTCAAAACAACTTACAAAAATTATGGCAACAAGTAGAAGATAGTGCTTGTTTGGAATATACAGAATTTAAAAATTATTATCAAGGAGCATCTACAGGAGTAGGCATTTTTATTAATAACTTTTACCGCTTCAAGTCTTTAATCGAATTACAAACTTTAAAGCAAAAATTTCCTAACTTTCACCCGCCACAAAGTTATCACTATTTAAATTCTGAAAAAACCAATATAGTTGAAGCGATCGCAGGCTGTAAATTATTATAGTACGCTTTGTGTGAATTAGCTTCGTTGAAAGGTTATTATCTCGTAGCTATTAGCCATTAGCTTTTAGCTTTTAGCTTTTAGGTTAATCAAAAATTAACGATGAATGGATTCACGACTTTACGTAATTACTTAATTTCTAACCTATCTATTTCTGTAATTTTAATTCACATCAGACGTAAAATATAAAAATTAATTATAATGAATATGCTAAATGGGAATATCACCAGATAAGTTAAAAAATTTTACAGTATTATTTGAAGAATTTATTAATTCTTATCCCAATACATCAAAGGGAATTAAACATATAAAATCATATAGCCAACAACGAGAATCTGGGCGCAGAAACTATCAAGCAATCTTAGAAGCAAAAGCAGCAGGAGAAGATATTACAGAGAGGGTATTACTTCAGTTGCTTCCTTACAGAGATACAAAAAATAATCTAGAACAAGGTGCTTGGATACATAATGCACCAGCTATTAATAAAAATCTCAAAATATGGTTTGAAAATAGCCGTTGGGTAAACCCTGAAGATTGGCATAAAGTAGCTGAGTTGATTTTTAATTTCGTTAGTAAGTGTATTAAAGATCAACACACTTTATCTATCTATTGTCAAGATTTTCATCGCTCGACTTATTCTAAAGGCTTGCAAACTGGTTTTATGACACCGTTCCTAAATGCACTAAAGCCAGATAGTTTTATCCTGATTAATAATAAGTCACGAGTAGTTATAAATTATTTTGCAGATACACAATACAGTCATAAATTAATAGATTACCCTGCTATTAATCAAGTTGGGTGGCAATTAATTAAAGATCTTGGTTCTATAATGGATCGATTCGATTTACCAGCATTACGGCAAGATGATCTATTTGATATGTTCTGTCATTGGTTAGTTGCTGAAAAGAAATATAATTTTAAAGCTGGTTTAAAAAAGCGTGATCATAATTTTACAGACTCGACAAACCCAACTGATAAATCTGATTTAGAAGAATCAAAGATGGAAAATGAAAAAATAACTATCAAAATACATCCTGAAAGTTACTTTTCTGAAAAAGCATTAAAATGCATACAATATATAAATAATACTGAATCAAATGCAATAAATTTAGAATATCAATTTGAAGTTAGACATAGATTTATTGAATTATGCAATGAAGTTATTTTTGATATACCATTATATATCAAAAATAAACTAAACTTGACACATGGCTATGTTGAACAAGAGTATCCTAATATATATTATAATATCGAATCTGTAAGCAATTATTATTGTGATACAAAAATTGGTTTTGATATTACTTTTTATAATGATAGTTTAAATTTGTGCATGTTTATAGATGCAAAAGAAAATTGTAATCTTTTTAAAAATGAATCTGTTAGCAATTTAATCAAATTCAAAGATAAGTATCAATATTTGCTATTGAAATTTATAGATAAAACAAAAGGTGATTCGTGCAGTTCACAATTAGAAAGTCATGAATTGCTCTTGAAACGGTTGTCTAATCAAACTAAAGACAACATAAGTTATTCAGGAATAAATTTAACAACAGAACTTTCGCTTGAAGAATTATTTAATAGTTCAGGAAAAGAATTAGTTAACGCTATCGTTGGAATATTTAATTACTTTTATTTGATTATCTTACTAATAAATTATGATAATCCAGAAAAAGAAATAGAAGAACATCTTAAAATCTGGAATCCAAAGTATAAACTAGAAAAATATGCCGATGCAACCTATATAGAAGAATCGCAATTAAAAACTTGGATTAAATCTATAACCAGGAAAAAACAAGCAATCTTTTATGGATCTCCTGGTACGGGTAAAACTTTTATTGCTGAGAATATAGCACAATATCTTATTAGTGGTGGGGATGGTTTTTATGAGTTGATTCAATTTCATCCTGCTTATAGTTATGAAGATTTTATTCAAGGTATTCGCCCCCAAACAAAAGACAATGGGCAATTATTATATAAGCTTGTACCTGGACGTTTTTTGGAATTCTGTAATAAGGCAGCAGAATGTAAGGATAAGTGTGTCCTAGTTATTGATGAAATAAATCGGGCGAACTTGCCTGAAGTGTTTGGCGAGTTGATGTATTTATTGGAATATCGAGAA
>JBCCDL010000436.1:0-5470 GCA_039030815.1 Cyanobacteria bacterium P01_A01_bin.83
AATAATAGTTGATGAATATAAAATAAATAATGGAAGCAATAATCAAAAAATAGTCACGCTTAATTTGCCTCTTATGAGCAGTATTGAAGAGGCATAAATAATATTGCTTACTTACTAACTGGTTAATCAATCTATTGCAGTTAACCAGTTAGTAAGATTTTTAGATTCTCAATCAATTTAGTTTGCGGTTTCTCATTGGGCTATTTGCCCATACAATTGTTCTATTTTTTTCACTTTGGCATGCCAGTTATAAATTTCCTTTACGGTTTTTTGACCTTTGTGACCAAGTTTAAGACGCAGAGTGGAATCACTAGCCAAACGCCTCATTGCCTCAGACAAATCTTCTACCACCTGCTCTGGATAGTGAGCTGGAACTTTGATTCCAGTTTCTGCCGTAACTTGAACTCCTGGACCACCGAGATCTAAACAAATCACGGGGCGACCTGCTGCCATTGCTTCCAAACAGACCCAGCCTCCAGAATCGTGTAAGCTAGGATGAACTAGGATATGTGTTTGTCCCAGAGTTGCTAAGGTTTCCTGACGAGGTAGTCTACCAAAAAACTTGACTTGATGAGCAATACCTAATTCGGCTGCTAGCTGCTGTAATTTTTGGCTTTCTACTCCTTCTCCCAAAAGCCAATATTCGGCATAGTCTAATTTTGCTTGAGCAAAGGCTTTTAAAGCTAAGTGAAATCCTTTCCAATGAATGAGACGACCCATACTAATGAAGCGGATTGCCTTAGACTCTGGTAAAGGCAATTGTTGGAGCAGCGTAATTTCGGCTTGGGATAAGCTGGACTCAGAAGCGATCTCAATCTTATTTGCTCCTAATAAAGCAATTCTGGCGGCGGTATCTTTGGTAGTTGCTTTAACAACTCGGCTTCGTTTAGCTGTTAGGCGAACAAAAGGGTCTAATTCTCCCACTCGATGAGCGGCAAGACGAAGAAGTTCGTAAATTTTTGCTTTCGTGCTGAAATCTTGCCAAAACGGTTGGGGTGCGGCTTCTCCTCCTCCTACAGAACCCCAAATAAAGGGAATAGGCAGTAGTGCAATGAAACTAGGGGTAGAATAACGAACAAAAGTAACATGATGAGCAACGTCAAAGCCTATTTTTTGGTGTAGGTCGCGTGCGACAAAGTAAGCTTGAATCTGCCATAAATAATAGTGCAATACAAAAGCGATTGAACCCCACTGCCAAAAACCTCCTAATACAGGCAAGGTAAAATAGACAAAATTAAGATTGGGATTGGGATTATCCCTCAGATACTTTTCAATTGCAGGTCGCCCATCATCAGGACGAGTGAGAACCCAAACTTGATGATCTTTAGCTAATTCCCACACAGTATGCCAGCCAACCCCTGGTTCTGAACCTCTGTTCGGTTCACAAGCATAAGCGGATATAAGAATTTTCATTTTTTTTGGTGCTTTATCAGCGATCGCTCATATGAAATACGATCATGTTTGCTACAAATTATTGAAGTGAACAAATGACTTGCCTGTATGTTTAAGGTTCTCCTTGTCTCCTTGTCTCCTTGTCTCCTTGTCTCCTTGTCTCCCTCTCACCCCGTCATAATTTATCTATAGCATGCTTTTATGGTTGCGTTCTAATTTTTGTCGAGACTATTGATAAAGAGCAGCCATTCTTTAGCAATAATTTTTGGCTGATAAGTTTGACATCTAGTTTCTCCCGCTTTAATTAGGCGATCGCGTAAGTTGTCATCAGTTAAAATCTGGATCAAGCTGTCAGCTAATGCTTCTGTATCTTGATTAGCAACCAATAATCCATGTTTGCCACCCTCTAAAATGGTACGAGGTCCGCCACTTAAGGCATCAGTAGCTACTATTGGTAAATTACAAGCCATCGCTTCTACTAAAACTAAACCAAAAGGTTCTTCCTCAGAAGCAAGAGCAAAGACATCAGACGCTGCCATATAGCTCCAAGGGTTATTAGAAAAGCCTGCAAGACTAACAGATTCTTCTAGACCCAGTTGAGACACCAAATTAGTTAAGTTTTCTTGTTCAGGACCATCTCCGACAATGATTAATCGAGCATCAATCTTTTGTTGAACAATAGCAAATGCCTGAATTAGTAAAGGAAAGTTTTTTTGTTTCGCTAATCTGGCAACACTGAGGATAACTGGCTTATCTTTGTTGACTAACCAGGGATGGCTTGGTTTAACTTCTCCACATTTAGCAATAGCCTCGATATTGACTGGATTAGTAATAGTAGTTGCCGAATCTGATTTTATGGGAATTTTAATATTATTTAGCAAATCGTCTAATACCTGTTGGCTATTGGCTCTCAAGCCATCAGCTAGGGGATAAAAAATTCTCGCCAACCATGGCATCAAGCGCATTCTTAAGTCTTGCTTATACTCAACAAAAGCCTTGTAACTCATGGTTGAGTGTTCGCTCAGAATAAGCTTAGTCGACCTGCTTCTGGCTAAGAGCCAGCCCATAATTGCAGGAATATTGACAACTGTTGGCATAGATATTAGGACATCTGGTTTTTCTTTTCTCAAAAACTGTGCCAAAAATAGAGGAGCGAGAAATGAGCGCCTAATACCTAAAGGAACCAGGGTGACTCCTGGAGGAATCGCCACATTATGACCAGGACCTTTAGATAGATATACTAGCCATACCTGCTCAATACCCAAATCTTTAAACCCTTGGGACATTGCCGCGGCATTATTGGCAATTGCTTTGCCCTCTAAACCCCAAACGAAAATAGCGATAGAAGTTTGATTCATCTGCTTAAACTTTTTCTTTAATGGAGAATTCTAGAGCTTCAACTAAAGTCTGAGAAGCAATTTCTGGAGTGTATTGCTGGACAATTTTGGCGGAGTGCAGGCTCATAGATTCAATTAAGCTTGGCTGCTCAATTATCTTACCCATTAACTGTGCTAGCTGATCTGGGTTTTGAGAATCAAACACATAACCGTTCGCTCCATCTATAATTAGTTCAGATGTTCCTGCTCCAGTAGAGCAAAGAACTGGCTTGTTAAACAGCATCGCCTCGATTACACTTACGCCCCAGGTGTCTTCTTTAGTGGGAAAAACAAAGACATCAGCTTGAGCAAAATAATTGCCAATCTCTTGATAGTCAACTCTACCAACCCATTTGACATTCTCTAGAGAATGCTGGTGACAAAATGCTTTTAGCTCATCTTGCTCTGTGCCATCACCTACTATGAGCAAAGTGTATTCAGCTCCCTGCTGTTGCAAAATTAAGCAGGCTTCTAGAAGATAGCGGAGTCCTTTCCTGGGTATGATGTGTCCCACAAATAAAAAGACGGGTTTGGTCAACTCAAGTTGCTGAGGCTTGTTGCCAGAGACATTTTGTAATGATTTTGCTGAGGGAACTTGGTAGGGATGAACAAATATTTTGTCAACAGGGGCTTGCAAAATGTCCGACAAGTAGCGCTTTCCCGCTTGAGAGTTGGTCATCAAGGCATCAGCAGACCAGGTCATTATTCGTCTCAACAGCAATCTTAGGCTTGAGTCGAGATGATCTACCCCAGGAGAGCTACCTTCATAGGTCATGATTACCTTCCAGCGTAACCAAGGTTTTAATAATAAAGCGATAATAGTCCAGACACGAAAAGAATCGGCAAATATGACCTTGGGTCGATACTTTAATAGCTCGACTATAATTTTGGGGGACATATAGCTAAATCCGCGACCATAGTAGCTTTTACTTAAGCCTGCGGCTAGTTTGACAAACTGTGTCTTGCCTACTTGCTTAACTTGTAATGAGTCTTCATAGCCTTTGGCAAATCCTGGCCATTTACCTGTAAAAATTTGAGTATGAGGAAAAAGCTTACTAAATTCGCTCAGAGATGGTTGCCAATAATACCAAGCAACAGGAAGCAGCCAAGCAATCCGAATTTCACTATTCATCTTAATTATTGATTACCAATCTAAGTTTTGTTCGTAACCCAATTTAATTAATAAATCGCCTGCTACCTGTTTAAAAGCCCGTTTATGTTCCGGCTTAAAAACTGCTTTCCATCCGCCAATTGTTCCCTTTGCCCCTTTCCTAAAGGTGTGGGATTCTTCAGGATTCATGACATCTGAAGCAAAAGTGGTAGCTATTTGTTTTGGCAAATCTACTTCCAGATAATTGAATATTTTTTCAATTGTTTGCAATCTAGTAGTTTCGCATCCACCGCCTCTTTGACCAACCAAATCTTCAAACTTAATCGCTAAAGCAGTGGGTTCATAGATCCATTGATGCCATCGAGAAAAATCTTGACCAATATCGGGATGAGAGATATTGGAACCAAAGGGAGTCCCCACAGGAACACCTCTGATCGAAGACATAAGTTGCCGATCAAAGTCATTTAACCGTGAATAATATTCATACAAGAAAGTCCGTGGTTCTTTTGCAGTCCACCGAGCATGAGATACTGCTACATCTCTCAAATCGCGATAGATAAAGATTACCTTACTATCAAATTCTCGTAGTGCTTGAATAACTTCCTTGCAGTACATTAAATGACAGCGAACAATCGATTTGTCTGGTGCAGAACCTAATTTCCAATGAACATGAGAAGCCGTATTCATCAGACCACAAAGAGCTTGAATTGAGACAATATCATCCCATTTATTTAATTCTGGTATGGAATAAAGAATTTGATAGAGTAAATGGGTCCCACTTTTAGGATAAGAATTACAAAGAATAAGTTGTTTGTTTTTAGTTTTTCCTAAAGCTTTTTCTAATAGATAGCGACTCAGGAAAACTGCATCTCTGCCATGTAGTCTTACAGCATCATATACTTGATAACTCATACTATTTTATTTTTGGATTATAAATCAACTAGTTTTCTTTTAAGTTTGGCAATTATAACTTGTTCTATTTTTTCTAATAATTTCTTTTTTTTGTTACTTTGATTGACAACTAAAGTTTTACCAGTAAGCTCATGAATATAATTAATCATAAATTCATTTACTAATTATTTTTCTTGGTCAAGAAAAACTCGACTTGCTCATTTGGGATAGCAATATTATTTCCTTTTTTGGGGAAATTTAAGCTATTTAATTCTCCATTCTGCTGAACAGAAAAGAAACTGTACTCTAATCCTTGAAAAAACTCGTTTACTCCATCTTGTGTTAAATTCATGCGACTAAGAGCAGCTCGGCTTATTTCAAATATAATTTTTGGTCTAAATTTTTTGATTGCTGTGATTGCGCCCTGTAAAACTAATTCTTCTGCTCCCTCAACATCTAGCTTAATTACATCTAATTGAGTAATATTTTCTCGAATTACTAGGTGATCTATAGTTATTAGAGAAATTTCTTCAAAATCTTTTTCTTGTTGGGATTTTCTTCCTAAAGAATAACTATTTGGTGCATTATCTACATGATAAAATCGGGCTTTGCCGACATGATCTGATAACCCATATTGAAATGCTTTCGTATTAATTAGGTTATTAATTCTAATATTTTTCTCTAAAATGGGATGGGTTTC
>JBCCDL010000437.1:0-5453 GCA_039030815.1 Cyanobacteria bacterium P01_A01_bin.83
GCCAACGAAATCGGTGTCCCCCTCAACATCGTTCACTATGATACGGGAACACGAACCTTGAGTAATGGTAAAGACTTTCGCGCTATCAACCCGCTTTCTTACGTACCCGTTCTTGAAGCAGATGATTTAGAACAGCCCTTAACAGAAGCAGGGACGATCTTAGCCTACCTCGCGGATCGATTTCCCGAATCTGGCATGATGCCGACCATAGGTTCGCCAGCACGACGCGAAGCAGATCGCCTGATGCTATTCAACGCAACCGAGATCGCGCAAAAACAAATTCCTATGTTGCGCCGTCTTCTAACTAAAGAAGGATGGAACTTCCATTACAATAAGGTTTTTACAGCTTATCAAATGCTCGATGCCATGCTCGGACAGGAAGGGCGACCTTATTTAATGGGGGAAAATTTCACAGCCGTCGATGCTTTCGTCTGGGCTACTATGTGGGTCGAGGGTAGCACAGTTGATATCAGCCCGCTCAAAAATCTCACAGCCTATCGAACTCGGATCGAAGATCGTCCGTCCGTCAAAAAGGCATATAAAGATTTAGAAAACTTTACCCTAACGCCTATCTCCGATCCAGCAGATACGGCAGCTAGCGTCGATCCTGCGATCGTTCCAACGCTGCCAACAGTTTAGCTTTCTTTAGTTTAAGGGCAATAACTTTTAAATCTTACGCAGAATAATACCTTCTCTTGATCGCTTTTATAAATCATGCCTAGCGAACTGGGCGGTATCAGCAACTGATTCTACCTCTATTATTACTTCTTCACGCACTGTCCAAATATGAATAAAGTCTACTTCAATCGGGATGTCTGACCTTTTAACCAGCCCAACATATCGTCCTTTAACAATCACTTTGTCGTCTGCTTCGATAAATGTTTCCGTTTCTGCTCCCCATTTAGAAAAATGAGCCGAAAGTTCTGGAAAAAACTTTTTAAATACCTCTTGGCGAGAGGAATAATGTGTTTGAGAAACTGGATACCCTTTTGAAACTTTCCAGATAATATCCTCAGCAAGTAAATTTTCATCCATCGAGCAAAACCATTTTTGAACTATTTCGAGGGCAGATTTCATAGGTAGTTCTTGTTTATAACTTACAGATAGCACGGGAGTCGAGAAAGCCCCCACCCTTTGCCCTAGCTGGAAGTCCGTAACGCGATCGCCTTATCGGTCAGTCAGTGTGTATGGGTATTGTTAGGCTGCTGCTCCTTCTACAGTGAGCGTTGCAAAGGCTCACTGTACTGATGATATCCAACTCGTTTAAAAGTAGAAATCATTGGAATATTGTTCACGTCTGTATCACAGAATATTCTCCAAACTCCTACATCTTGCAGTACTCTCGTTCCTTTTAACAGCAAATCGGTTGCAAAGCCCTGCCCACGATATTCTGGCAAAACTCCAATGTAGTAAATAGATGCTTCTTCCAAACCATTTTTATCATAACCTGGGTAGATTACAGGAAAAACAAACCCAACGACTCTATCGTCCCTACCAAACCCAATCTGCCACCATTCATCTTGATATGAGAATCCATCTTTCGACTCAGACAGAAACTGCTCAGCAGCTTTGTGAGAACCACTATCCAGGACTTTTTTTTGATCGCTTGCATCAATTGACGACTCCATAACCTGACCAACTGCCGAAAGCAATTCTTCATAGCTCAGTGTTATAGCAGCTTTGAACTCTAATCGGGAAGGAATTTCAACCGACGGTTTTGGCTCTTTCCAAACAAAAGGTACTTTTAAGTAAGTTTGCTGACTCATAAAATCAACTGGAATGTTGATGTCTTACAAAGGTGCAGCTTAACACAAGCTCACAATCCAACAGAAAACTTTTTAGCCACATCATTAATAAATCGTAAAACTCTTTGTTATTCAAAATCTGAGGAGATGTTGAAGTATTCGATTGTATTATTAGTTCCTTACTTGAAATTTGAGGATGTGCCTATTCAGCAATGAATCATCCCTTGATTCAGCAATGCCCTAAAGGAATTGATGTGGCTATTAGGGTAGGACAACTGGCAGATTCCGAGTTGTCGGTTCGACCTCTGGGTTATGTTCGCTATGGTTTATATGGGAGTTTGGCTTACGTTCGCACACGAGGAAAACCTAAGTCCATAGAGGATTTATCTCAGCACCAACTAATTATGTTTTCCACCAGAAGTAAACCTGTTTGGAGCTTAGTAAATGGTAAGCAACAAGAAGAAATAACTGGAAAAGCACTCTGTATCATCAATAATAATTTGGCAGTTAGAGATTTAGCAGCAGATGGATTGGGTATTGCTTTAATACCTCACTTTCAAGCAGCACCCTTAGTTTCTCAAGGACAACTGATACAGGTACTAGAAGACTGGGAACGAAAACCAGTACCAGTCTCGGCTATATTTACCTCAAGTCGTTATATGACACCCAAAGTAAAAGCATTTGTCGAACTAGCGATCGCTGATTTTCAAAACTCGACTTTTTAAAACAATGTCAATCAAACAAATATGCGATCGCGCAGCGTACCCTTCGGGTAATCGCCTTTTTACCAACAGCCTTAACATTATCGATATAATCTCCGAATAAAGACCGATTTATGAGTTTGAAAAATTACATTATTTACTTTTGTTCATTAATACTTAATGAAAAGCTTGAGTAATATCAAAACCTTTGTGCGAGTGGCACAAACCAAAAGCTTTGTCGAAGCTGCCAATGCTTTGAGTCTTTCCCCTCCAGCTACCAGTAAAGCAGTAGCTAAATTAGAAGCAGAGTTAGGAGTTAAACTACTGCATCGAACTACCCGCAGCGTTAGCTTGACTCCTGAAGGAGAAAGATTTTATGAAGTCGCTCAAAGACTCTTATCAGAAATGGATGATCTAGCTCAAGAATTAAAAGATAGCTTGAGCGAACCTCGTGGAAGATTAAAAATTAGTCTGCCTGCTGCCTATGGCAGAATTTGGGGAACAAATATATTAGCTCGGTTTCTCGAAGCTTATCCTCAAATATCTGTCGAGCTTTCCTTAGATGACAGAGAAGTCGATCTGGCTGCTGAGGGATTTGATGTCGTAGTTCGCACTGGAGCTTTAGCCGATAGTGCTAATTTAATTGCCCGAAGATTATTTCTCGATCCTTTGATTACCTGTGCTACTCCTGAATATTTACAACGCTATGGACAACCACAACATCCAGATGAGTTAGAAGGACATAATTGTTTGAACTTTCGTAACCGCAAAACTGGTCGTCACGTACCTTGGTTTTTTACGATTGATGGAGAAGTTGAACGGAGAAACTTTACGGGTACACTAACTATTGATGATGGAGAGGCAGTAGGTCAAGCTGCTATGTTAGGTATTGGTATTAGTCAAATGCCTGGTTTTATGGCGACCAATGCTTTACAAGAAGGTAGATTAGAAGAAATTTTGGCTGATTATAGACCGCCCTCTGTGCCTTTTACGGCACTTTATTTGGAGCGAAGATTGGTTTCACCACGAATTAAGGCTTTTATCGATTTTATGGTTCTACAGGGTGCTGTTTGGACAGATGCTGAAGAGCAAAATTAGTTGATTTGTTCGGCTTTTATTTTTCTATATAAAGACAAGCTTGGGTTGTCAATCAGCAACGCCCTGATTTTTGGACAATGATAGTTGCGCCGCAAATTTGGAAATTATCAACTACACCGTATTTTTGTGTCAATTGCTGGAGAATATCTGGGCTAATAGACTGTTCACCATGATGATTTTCTTCAATAATTGCCCAATCTAAAGTCTGAAATGAACGCCAAACATCTCGCCACAGCCAACGATTGAGATCCTGCCCATAATAGATGTAGTCTCGCATCCACTCAGCCAGGGTAGGGGCATATTGCCGCTGGTCAAGCAGAAATTCGAGCATTTCCTGGGGAGAGTATAGCAGATGTCCCCAAAACGGAATAGAAGTGCCATCAAGGCTATAGCGAGGAGATTTAATTCCTAGATTTTGTGCTTGTCGATTGACCATATCAGGATGGATATGATGACCTGTGGCACCAGACCATACTGGATACCAGTTAAAAAAACCATAGCCCCCAGGACGCATAACTCGCCAACATTGATCGAGGTAGCGGCTAGGATTGGGGACATGTTCGAGAACATTGAGTGAGATAACTAAGTCAAAAGAATCATCGGCAAAGGATAATTCTTGTCCGTCCATCGCGTAAAATTCATTGTTGGGTCGGCGACGTTTGACGGTATATTGCGGAAATCCTGGGAGAATGTTTGTACCAACAACTCGACCTGGGGTTGCCTCAGCTAAAAGCGCCAACTGTCTGCCTGTGGGATCGCATCCGTTATCTAAAATATCAATCTGAGTTAGATCCTGGCTAGGTCTAAGATATTTACGGATAAAGCGAATCACTTTATCTATGTTGTGAAAAGCTCTAGCCATGCTTGCTTGACGATAAGCGGCTTGAGCAGGAAAAAACTGCTGTTGCTGATGATAAATATTGCCGATTTTAAATTGAGCCTCGGCAGCAAATGCCGAATCTAAGGCAGTTAGTTGTTGATAAATAGCGATCGCCTGTTGATATTGCTCCTGTTTAACTAACAAGTCCCCCAGATTACGATAGATCCAGCTTGGCGGTTGGTCATCTAGCTCAATTGCTCTTTGATATGCCGCAATGGCAGGTGCTACATCCTGCTGTTCTTGTAAGGCTTTGCCCAAGGTTTGGTAGACCCAGGGGGGTTGTCTAGGATTAATAGCGATCGCCTGTTGATAGGCTTTTATGGCTTGCTGGGGTTGCTGTTGCTCAGAATATAAATTACCTAATTCGCAATAGACATCGGTTTGCTGTGGCTGTAGCTGACTAATTTGCTGGTAGCAACTCATAGCGGTAGCCATATCTAATTCCTGACGAGATTTATCAGCCTGTAACCAAAGCTGCTGAATTTTTTGTTCTAATTTCAACATTAGTTTGCTGGCATTTGTTGGGACAACGCCTTAGTTAAATAGGATTGATATAATTGCTTACTTGGATTAAGCTTGACCGCTAACTGATAATGGCTGATCGCTTCGGTTAACTGCTGCTGTTGTGACAAAACTAAGCCTAATTCAAAATGTGCTTGAGCAGAGTTGGGGTTTATTCCCAGCCCAATTTGATAAAAAATGATGGCAGTGGCAGCTTTATTGTCTCTAGCATAAGTTTCGGCTAATTGAAAGCAAATTTCGGCATCATAGGGTCTCAACTCCAACAGTTTATAGTATGGTTGCAGATAGTCTGGTTCAACTTCGATCGCTCGATAGTAGCAGGCGATCGCTTCAGTCTGGTATAGTTGATCTTCTTGGTTGATGTCTTGCACTCTCATCAAGTTATCTCCCAAACGCTCATAGGCATAGGCGCTGGTTTCGTAAGTTAGAAAATTACGATATGCCGCAGTGGACTCTTGCCAGCGTTGCTGTTGCGCCAAAGCATCCCCTAAATGGTAATAAGACCAA
>JBCCDL010000438.1:0-5429 GCA_039030815.1 Cyanobacteria bacterium P01_A01_bin.83
GAATACAATACCAAAAGATTATCTCCCTCAAGACTATACAGTCCCAGGATTTAATCTACATCCCCTCTCTCAGGTTTTAAATCATGCCAACGGTCGCAACGATAACGGCTCATCAGATAAAGGATAATGTTCTTGCTTGGTCAACGATACTCCGCCTTAAAAAGGGGAAGCCTGCGTTGACTTCGTAAGGCGTATGACCACGATTCGTGAATTAAAGGGTCATATCGACCTTAAAGCCTTGTCCTGATTGGGTTTGATTTTTGTATTTCTTATAACTACATCTCGGACAACTAAGAACTAGGAATTAGCGAGAATCCAAAATCTAGGACTGGAGGTTTTCGATTCAAATCGAGACTATAGATGCCAAAACGATTGATGTGCTTAGTCAGATAAGGGCTTAACGTACTAAGGATTTCCTTTTCAATGGTATTTCCTGCTTGAATATACTCCTGTAAGATTCGGCTAATCTCAAATACATTGTAGAAAATCAGGCAATTAGAGACCAAATGATTGTATTTGATAATTTTACGCTGTTCTTCTCGACTATTCTGCTGAATCATTCCCGCATTGCCAAAACCGACCCATTTAGTAAAGCCATTAAACGCCTCACTCTTATTCAAAGCTCCCTGAATGGTTTGACGTAACTCTTGACTGCCAAGATATTCCATCAAAAAGCCCGTTCTAATAGCTCTGCCTAACTCGCTGAATGCTTGATATAGTCTGTTCTTACGGCTGTACGTTCCCAACTTTCTCAAGATAGTTGAAGCCGTAAATTTGCCAGCTTTGATAGACAAAATCACCCGCATCATATCGGGTAGATGGGTTTCAATCAGCTTCCAATCAATGACATCGGTAAACAACTCGTCAATGTGATCGTAACGAATTTGTTTATCGGGACGACACAAAGTTAAATCCTGCCAATTACGAATACGGGGCATCAATTTAATCCCCAACAAATAAGCTAAAGCAAAGACAGGAGTGCTTTGACCTTGGGTATCGGCATGAATCGTATCGGGTTGAATATCTGAATTATTTTTCAGCAGTCCATCCAAGATATAAACGGCTTCCCAGACTCCACAAGAGACAAAGTGAGAAAACAAAGCGATGTAGGTATCGCTGACATGATAGTAACCAATACCCCCATAGCCACCATAGCGGATATGATACTCAGCTAAAAGATTCTGCTCGTAAATATCCCACTTAGTCCCATCGGCGGAAACTCTTTTCCCTGAACCCCAAAACTTAGGTAGGGAGAAGCGATTATAAGCATTAATAATCCTGTAAATTGCCTTTTCTAAAGACGGCAAACCGATGTGACGCTGATTGACATAGGCTATCTGTTTGCGATCGAAGTTACTCAAAGAGTTGGCTGTTTGGCTTGACCCTAAATTGCAGCCATAACAGAAAGTAGCTGCTAAATAACGACTAACCGAATCTTCTATTTTAGAATCATGCCCTGACAGCAGACGGAAATATTGAGCTTGCTCAAAGCAGCACTGTTCCGTTTAGGAACTGTGAACTTTGAGTCCAGTTGAGCCACAACTCAGTATCAGTCAGGATATCCAATAGATTGACTGGCTTAATACGGTCTTCAATCAGGGATTCAATTTGAGCCAATTTCTTAGAATCAACTTTCTTTTTCGGTCGCTTGAGAACTGGTCTACCTTGTTCTAAACGAACGGATTGGTTATTGGGAAAAGACTGGTCTGTCTCTTGAGTTATGTCTAGAAGCCAATTTTTGACATGAGCTACAAATGCCTTTGGTTCTGTGGGCAAATCGACCAATCTGCCAAACTCTTCGATATTGGTTTCATATTCTGCCCAGGAAATCTGTTGAGTTCGATAATCGGCAAAAGCGTCGCTATCTTCCACATATAAATCTCCCGACTTTAATTCCCACATCACCTGAGAGAAAACGCACATCTCAAAGTATCGGCGATTGATAGAATCTGGATAGGATTTCTTGGTTTTTTGATTAGTGATTAACTGCCACCATTTTTGAGGAATCCAGTCTAAATCGAGCAATTGAACTGTCTGGTCATCCTCTGTTTCAACAACATTTAGCCAATCCTTGCGACTCCCCTGATGTTCAATCAAAAATTGAATGCTTGCTTCAATCGATTTATCTTGAGTGGTAGAACGTAATTTAACCTGCTTGAGAATCTGGAACAGTATAGCTCGGTGGGAACGATAAAAACGCCAGAGGAAGGGGTAGTAATTGTTTCCAGTGTAAGCGTTTCGGAGCTTCGCATTCTGTCAGCAGTTGGTCGGGATTTTCTCCCAAAGCTTTCTCTATTTCAGAAAACCTTTGAGTTACTTCGCCTTCAGTGGAGTAAGCCACAATTACGTCCCTGGGTCTTGCTTGAGTTCGTGCCAGGGTGTGTATGATGCTGATTCGGGAATGATAAATAACGAATCTAAGTTCTGACAGGACTCTGAATTGAGATGCTGCCTAACTTGTCGATAGAAAGCTCGGTCTACAGTACCTCTAACCCTTTTAGCTGCTCTAACCAGAGTATTGAATACAGGCAGTTCGTAACGATGATGAACCAATTCTTCAATAGCGACATTGATAATGTCTGCCAAATCATTTTTGGTTCTAGCAGCTTGACCCATCGATCTAACAACTATCTTTCTCGCTTCTACTCCATAGGGTTTGATAGACAGAAATTCTCGAATTAATGTAATGTGCCGCTTTCTAGTTTTAGATTGTTCGTAACTGCTCAAACAGGAGGGCAAAACAGACAGTTGAGCGCATTGGATAATGTGAGACACGATCGCATTGGGAACAAGATCGGAAGAAACAAAATAACCCAATCTTTGAAATGTCTTGAGCAAGACGAGAAAGCCTAATTTGGTTGCTCCTTTTTTAGTATATCGATTTGCTAGAGCAAGTTCTTGTTGAGTCGGTGTATAAATCTCAGTTAGCTCTCGCGATGTTACATAATTTTTCAGACGAGGATAGGCGGTTTCGGCTTTAGTTGGCACAGATTTATCGATAATTGCTACTTATCGAATTTTCGCAACAACTAGGGAGTAATTCTCAGTTATAGGGGCTTTTCTCAATAAAAATTAAGCGAAAATTATCAGTTGCCTGTATCCCTTATTGTCTCGTGGTTACGAGTACCGATAGTCGTAATTATCGGTACTTGAAATCAATAAAATATAAGCTAGATTAATCTAGAAAAAGATGACTTAATCGACTGTTTAGAATACAGGTCGAGTTTTTTAGAAAAGCGGATGAGCCCAATGATGCTGATTACTGTTGAAGATGTATTTGATCTAGGCAACCGTCTCGTTTTAGTACCAGGAGTAGATAGTTCTGTAGCGGATACTCTCAAGGGGATAACTGCTGTTAAACTTATATTTCCCAATGGTTCTTCTCGCAAGGTAGATATTTATGGAATAGAATTTCTTACTCCAAACCCACAAAGAATTCATCCAATTGCTATCTGCAAAAGTTTAGACAAGAATGCAATACCTATCGGCACACAGGTATGGACAATTGATAATCTTATTGATTAAGTAGTACGACAAGAACTATTGCTGTGTAAGCTTTTGAAGTCGATATGACCCTTTAATTCACGAATCGTGGTCATACGCCCGTAAAAGTTATAGTTATTTTAAATAAAAATTGAGGATGATAGATTTCAGTCCCCAGTCCCCAGTCCCCAGTCCCCAGTCCCTCGAACAAATAAACCAGAAAGTACCAGAATTAATTAGAACGACTATATCTCAAGTTTGCTGATATTCAGATAATAATTTTGGTAGATAGTCGTAGCCATCAACCCCAATCAAACTTATTATTTGCGATCGCTTTTCTGCCAAAATACGCTCAAATTCCTCTTGTCCCAGTTGTCCCTGAAGGATCGAAAGTAAACCTGCAACCTGTCGCCACTCAATCGAATTAATTTGATTTAGTAGATACATTCCTAAGCAACCGTAGCTAATGGCTGCGGCGCGATCTTCAATGCTGTAGTTAGCTTCTGCTAAATAAGAAAAACTTAATCCCTGTAAATAGACATCCCTGGAATATTGAGCTAATTCTGCGCCTTTGATCAAAGATGCGATCGCGGCTGCGGGTTGCTCAAGAATTACATAGGCAATACCTAAACTGCTATGCCCAAAAGACTGACTTTGATAATCTTGCTGCTTTTTAGCTAGCTCTACTCCCTGTTCTAGATAGCGAATTGCCTCGCTATAGTCTGCTGCTGCCATACTATCTAACTGCCTAGCGGCAAATACCTGAGCATAGCCCAAATTAACCGAAGCATTAGCTTCACCTAGCTTATCTCCTACCTGACGAGCAGCAATTAAGGCTCTTTGACTATAGTTGATCGCTTCGCTATATTTTTTTTGATTGACGTTGGTGCGACTCAAATGATTGAGATTAGCAACTTCGCAAACATAATCATCCGCGTCAATGGCAATCTGTAAAGCTTCCTCGTGAAAAGCGATCGCCTTGTCATAATTCCCCGCAGCTCGCTGAGAATAGCCTAATAAAGTCAAAATACGGGCTTTTTCTTCGGTTCCCTCAACCTGTTTTAAAGGTTCGCCAAAATAATCGAGGGTATCTTGCAAATATTCTCCCGAAAAAGAAGCAAAGACACCGCTATAGAGGGGAAAATCATCTCGTTGAGCAAAAGTTCGCAAAATTTGCAGCATCATCAAAAAACAACCATCGGCTAAAGCGGAGTTACTGGTAATAAATACCTGCCACAGTTCGCACCAAATGGAGGCAAAGGTTAATAGCGTACTATAGGAAAGCTCTTTGCCAAACTTAGAATTATAGGGCTGCTGATCATACCAAGTTACTAAACCCCGCTGTAGATATTGCAGTAAGATTACCAGTTCAATCCAGGCTCTCAATTCCAAATTATTTGCCACCCGAGCAAAATCTACTACAGACTGTTGTTGGGCTAAAGTTTGAAATAGCTGCTTTGGTAGAGGGCTAGAGATTTTCTGCGCCCAAATCCGCCAAGGATTGGGTTTTTCGGCACCAAATCCAGCAAAGCTGCTGCCTGTATACATCCAGCTAACCAAATCCCCTTCGAGGGTGGTAAAAGATTTCAAACCTTCGGTAATGCCCGCAGCTAACTGTCGCCACTGTTGTGCTAGCTCATCATCATCTTGAGTTTTAGCGGCTGCCTGAAGATTTGCTGCCAGTTGGTTTAGTTCATCAATACTAAGGGGAACTTCTTGGTTAGGATCGAGGGCATCAATAGTTCTAAAAAAATAGTCTTCAGGCTCTCCCGCAACAATACCTTGAGCAGTTTCATCAATTTCAGCAGCAACTTGATTTTCTGCTTGCCAGCGCTCCCACTGCTTTTCGATAGTTTGTAATGCCCTTAGTACTCTGGCTGCTTTGAGCTTAGTCGGTACCTGAGCTTCAGTCGCTGCTATACGTTGTTCTAGACAGCGTTCTAAGA
>JBCCDL010000439.1:0-5422 GCA_039030815.1 Cyanobacteria bacterium P01_A01_bin.83
AATTGTAGAGGGTTGAGTAGAAGCGCAAAGCATAGCTACTAGGTGACTAAACATATCTCGAAACTCTTTGTCTAGTTCATTGGGCAAAATTTCTATTGTTTCATCTTGATATACCAGTCTTCCTGTAGGAATGCGATCGCCACAAATCTTTTTTCCTGTTTCTGAAAGGCGGTAAAGAAGCATATAGATTAAAACTTGAAACCTATGTGCCCTCTTTTGTTTGCCAGATTTACAATCTTCGATAACTATTGAATCGTCTTCAATTACGACTAAATCTGGTCTTCCGCCGACAGTAGCCATTTTGCCTGAAAGGTGAAATGTATTTTCTTCTTCGACTTTACGATCCTGCATATTTACATCTTCAAGAAATTTTAGAAAAAAACGACGCTATAAATATTTCTCAATCAGCCTTTCATGTCAAAAAAACTTGGAATAAACAATCCAAAGAGTTTTATTATCTCGAAATTGGAGAAATAGATTTAGCTAATGGATCGATAAAACCAAATAAATTATTGTCCAAAGATGCTCCATCTCGTGCCAGGCTACTTGTTCAACCTTGGGATGTTCTTGTCTCAACTGTTAGACCAAATCGTAAGAATGTTGCAATAGTTCCAGAGATTGATGCAGATATTCCAATTGTTGCCTCTACAGGTTTTAGCGTCTTAAGATTTAAAACAAAAGCAACAGCAGTTTTTTATCATAGTTGGCTTCGTTCTGATGCTGGAACTCAACAATTAATGAGATGGAATGCTGGCGGATCTTATCCAGCAATTGATGATAGTGTAGCTATATCAACGTTGATTCCTTATTACGAAATGAATGTAATAGAAAAACAAGGATCGCTTTGGTTAATGAAATTTATTGGACAAGAATTATCAGAAAAGTTAACTACCGCAGCAAAATACTTAGTAAAAGCCTTAATCGAAGGTAAATTAACAGAAACAGAACTCAAAAATGCTCAAATAGCGTTACAAAAAGGAGATATTGAACTAGATAAAGCAATTCTGGCAAAACTTACCCGCAAAGGCTACGATATATCCGACAAACCGCCTCTATTTCCCGATCTAGATGCTCTTTATCAGACAACAAGGGGAATAGATTTAACTTCTGTTGTTTAATTTTACTTATATGAAAATTGAAGTTTCTACTATTAACGCTTTAGAACAACTGTTAACCTTCGGTGAAGTTGAAGCTTCAGAACTACAAGCATTACCAACAGGAAAAGAATTAGGGCTTTGGCGGTTATCTAAAGACAAACAACGGGCTGTTGCCACACCTACCGCAGTTCAATTACTGCAAAGCCTTCCCAATCTTCAAGAAACCTGTGCTGCTATTCTTAGTTGTGAGCCAGATATTCGCAAGGCTTGGGGGAAAATCATTGCTGCACGACTTAAGGATTTGGGCAATCTAAAAGATGTTTCGGGATTGATTCAAGCAATCGCTATTTTGGAACAAGCTTCTAAAACGATTCTGCAACAAATACCAGACTCGGCAATAACTCCCACAGAATTTACCGAACTAGAAAAAATAGTCTTTGGAATACCAGCCGAACAAGCCCCCGCAACACCTAAATTATTACGAGTATTAGGCGCAACAGCATCTTTCGTAGAAGAAAAACAGGGCAAATCAGAGCCACCATTAGCTAATGTAGATTCTCTCAATCCTGCGGAGAATTTGATAAAAGGAAGAATATTACAAATGCCTCGCGATCTCGCCTTGACTAATTCTAAAAAGAGAGGAGAATTAGGTTCAAGTATTCTATCTGGCGACTATTCCCCATCAAACCAAGAAACAATGAATTGGGTGCTGTCTTGCCCTTGGATTTTTCTCTTGGCTCAAATAGTATTTACTCAAGAAGCCTGGAGTGCAGAAAGAATAGCAGGTAAATTATCTCTTGAATTGCCCGAAGCTCAGATCGATCGCTTTCATCAACCCCAAGAAATTTTAGTTATTATTACCCTGCCTACAGGGGAAGAAATAACCTGTGGAACTTTAGGAGAACTAATAATTAGAGTCTTAAATTACCTAGAAATCTCCTTGCTTACTCCCATTTCCCCAAAGGATGCTGAATACATAACTTCTCTCAATGCCAGCTTGAGTAGTGCGATCGCAATTCTATTACAAAAACAGGTGTGGCAATTTAATCCTGGTGGAAGTGGCAGAAATTCTAGCTATAGCATTCATCCCGATTTTTCCGATAGCTGCTATAGGGTATTAGGGGCAAAGTATTTCAATCGCTTGGGAGATTTTGTTAGTATTGCCATTCGTAATAGCTGTGAGGCTTGGGCTGAGTCTAAGTCAGGGCTTAGTAGCCTGAAACCGAAAGCAGCAGTAACTTAAGCAAATACTTAGTTGGACTTTTGATAATATGACAGTATCGTAACCAAGGTTATGTCATGGGTAAACGCCAAATTGCTGTTAGAGTTCCAGACAGTTTGTTAGAAAGACTGGATAACTACGTTAAAGAGAAGAAAACCTCAAAAACTGACGTGGTTATTGGTGCTTTGGCACAGTACCTTGATAGTCCTGAGAATGTTCCTCTGGGGGAACGAATGACCGCAGTAGAAGCTAAATTAGCCCAGTTGGAAGCGCAATTAAAAGCTATAGAAACTGACAATTAAATCGCCAGGAATTTACTTGTAGTTCCAATTCCAAGACTTTTAAGCATTACTTAGCTAGACATTTGGTAGTATGAAATCATTGTGCTGAAATCGTTTAAGAGTCTATGGTTTGGGAAAAGGGCAAAGAACTCAATAACGGTAAATTTATTGTTGTCGGCGAAAAACCGTTAGGTAGTGGTGGTTTTGGTATTACTTACAAAGTAGCCAGAACTCGCGATCGCAAACTATTTGTTATCAAGACTCTCAATGCCATAGCCCAAAACAGAAGTAACTTTCGCCAATTAAAAGATGATTTCTTTAATGAAGCAACTACATTGGCTGGTTTTAAGCATCCTAATATTGTCAAAATTTATCCCAAAGGATTCACTGAAGAGGTCGATGAACTCTGGTGTATGGTGATGGAGTTCATCGAAGGGCAGAATTTAGCAGAGTATCTTGAAGAAAATAAAGAAATATCGGAAATTGATGCGATCGCTCTAATTACCAAAGTAGGAGAAGCTTTAACTTATATTCATCAAAGCAATTACGTACATCGCGACATCAAGCCCAGCAACATCATGTTGCGTAACTGCGATTTATTATCTCCAGTGTTAATTGATTTTGGTTTGGCTAGAGAGTTCGATCCCAACCAGTCTTTGACGATGGATAATCGTTTAACAGAGCATTTCGCGCCACTAGAACAATATAATTTAGACTCCTATACCAAATATATCAATTTAGATAGAAATCAATACAAAGTAGGCACTTGGACGGATGTGTATGCTTTAGCAGCAACATTGTACAATCTCCTGACAAATCACTTGCCGATGCCTGCCCCGATGAGGAGTTTGAGTCCACAAGATTTCAAATCCCCAAAACAGCTTAATCCTAAAATTAGCGATCGCACTAATACTGCTATTCTCAAAGGGATGTCTTTAAATCCCCAAGATCGTCCTCAAACAGTTTCAGAATGGTTAGAGTTATTAGTTGAAGATCTACAAGTGTCTGAAACAGAAGATAGTCAATCATCACAAAAGGGAATTGGAACACTTACAATACCTATTATTATTTTTATTTGCAGCATAATAATAAACTTTGTTCTATTAAAAGAATATATTTGGTATTTAATTATATTAATACTTTTAGTTTTATTAGGAATCACAAGGCTAAGGTTTGTCTATTTGTATTTAAAATCAAACAACAAAGAAAAACAGAAAAAAAGTAGATACTTTATCAATTCATGCGCTCATGCCTATGAGGGAGTTAATTGGGTTCTCGGCATCAGTAGTGTTATCTTTGCAATTGTTATGGGTTTATATGATTTTTTTAATGATGTAAATAATTTGAATTTTTCAGGACTAGGCTGGCAAGACTTACTAGGTTATATTTTCGTTGCTTTTATTAGTATATTTCTGCTTTATTTTTATTTTGCTATTTTCTGGATGATAGGAAACTTTTTGAAATTGCCTATTACTTGGTTTTTAATTGCATTACCAAATTCAATAATACGAAAATACGATATTAGAAACAGCGATTTTGTATCTATCAAAACGTCAAAAGAATATGTTATTCCTTATGATACTGAAGATAATAATAATGAGCTGTATGTGGATTACAATTGGGATTGGGAAGAATTACTGATGTCCACTGAATGGAGCTTTTTACTTTCGGGTTCAATTACGAAAGTGATTTCTCCAAGACTAATTAATGGTCAAGCTGTTCTGCAAAAATCAACTTATAAAACCAATCAAGTATCACTAGTTGATAATACTGATGTCAGCAATACCGATGTAAAACTGGTTAAATCAATGGCATCTCCAGTAAAATATATCGTTGATAAAATCGATCCAACGATCTCTAAAATAGAACAAAACGTTATTGAGCTACAAAAGGCTAAAGATCTAGCCCTATCATCTAATTTATATGCTGGACAAGTAGAAATATATTCAAAATCAATTGCTCAAAAAGAAAAGTTGATTCGGGATGCAAGAAAAATCAAACAAGAGTATTTGCAGTTAATTAGAGAAATTTTAATTAGTCAAGAATTAGATATGAAAACCATTCCTAATCTTGCCAAGTGGCAAAATAATTTGAACTTACGGTATGAAGCGATAGAGAAAAAATCTTTGCTTGCTGAGAACTAAATTGATACTGATAGAAAAATAAGAGCGAAATAATTATATGCAATTTCAGAAATGTTGTATTTTGTATTAAAACAGAAAATGACATTTATGGATCGCGATAGAATCTCAATTGAATCCTAATCTGATTAAGCCTTTTAAAAATCTATGTCTGCTAAAGTTACCCTCACCGTTACCGAAGGCAAACTAAAGGGAGAACAATTTTCCTTCGACTCCCGCGATACCTGCATTGTTGGCAGACATCCAGATTGCAAAATTCAGATACCCAACGATAAATATCACGCTACTATCTCTCGGTATCACTGCTTGCTAGATATCAATCCTCCAGCTATTCGAGTGCGGGATTTCGGCAGTCGTCACGGTACATATGTAAATGGGAAATGTATTGGTAAGCGGGGTAAAGATCAATCCGCATCTCAAGGGACAAAGTTGGAATTATCCCAATACGATCTTAGTAATGGCGATGTAATTAAACTGAGCAATACTGCTTTTCAGGTCAATATAGAACAAGGGTTAGAGTCTACCTGGATACCAAAACAGACAGACGAGATTCTTTCAAGACAGGAGTTTAATGTTAACAGTAATTTAGGTTCAATTGATCGATACACTAAAATCAAACTATTGGGTGAAGGGACTTTTGGCGCGGTTTATTTGGCACGTTTGGATGATGTGACGGGAAGA
>JBCCDL010000440.1:0-5384 GCA_039030815.1 Cyanobacteria bacterium P01_A01_bin.83
AAATGGCTAATTGCGAAAATAAGTGCTTATCTCCGTAAAAATGACTACTGCAATCTAATTTTATGACCCAAAATTATAGTAAATACACTGTTGAAATCTAGCTTGATAAGGTAGATGATTAATCTTAGTATTAAACGAAAAGCAATTAGTGAATTAAATCTTAAATCTTAAATCTTTCCTGATTAAGCTAGTTAAAAACCCTTCATAACTAGCTAATCAACCAGCCTTGCTCCAGAACCCGGTTTCACAACTGGGTTTTTTTCTGTTTATAAATTATTGTAGCCTCTTACACTAAAATATTGCCAGTCTATGACTATTTACTATCGCCACCAATAGTTACATCTCTAATTCTCAAACTCGGACCGCCACAGCCAACTGGTAGCCCAGACTGTCCTCCTTTCCCGCAGCCGCCAGACTCATCCCAATAAAAATCATCGCCGATCGCTTCAATATTTGCTAAAGTTTTAAAGACATTTCCTGACAGGGTAACATCTTTAACAGGTTCGGCTAATTCTCCATTACGAATCATCCAAGCTTCTCCCGCACTAAAGGTAAACATTTCCCCGTTGGTCATCCCACCCAACCAATTTCTAGCGTAAACTCCCTCAGAGACACTTTTGATTAAATCAGTAGCAGGAGTTGTTCCTCTGCCAATCCAGGTGTTGGTCATTCGTACAATTGGCGAATAATGGTAATCAAGACAGCGAGCATTTCCTGTAGGGGCTTCTCCTAATTTGCCAGCGGTTTCTCTCGAATGCAGTCTACCAACTAAAACCCCATTCTTAATTAATTGAGTCGTAGTCGCTGGGGTTCCTTCATCGTCATAAAAATAGCTACCACGATGAATTGAATTATCTTCAGAAGATAGGGGAGCTGCACCATCATATATCTGAAGTTCATCTGAGCCAAAACGCTTACCCATGCTCATAATTTCCAGTAAATCAGGATTTTCATAAGCCATGTCTGCTTCTGAAAGATGTCCAAAGGCTTCATGGACAAACAACCCTGTTAATATGGGGTCGATAACCACGGTATAGGTATCCCCTTTTATTTTTGGCAGAGACAGGGCATCAACGGCTCTGGCGGCTGCACTAATTACCTGCTGGTCTAAATTAGTCAAATCTTCGTAGGCTTGTCTAGAACCTGTAGTTTCCCGACCAACCTGAATCATGTCTTCTTTTCTAGCAGTTGCCGAAAAGCGCATTTCCATGTCTGACCAAGATTGCTCAATTACACTCCCTTCGGAAGTAGCAATAATAATTCTTTGGGAGCTATCGCCATAGCTGACGGTGGTAGCTTTTAAGCAGTCATCATAACTGCGAAGTAATTCATTATAGCGATCGCATAATTCCTTCTTAGTAGCTAAAGAAATATCCCGAGGATTACTTCCCGTAAAAGGAAGTTTACAGACGGTTTGTATGGGTGCTACTGGTGCTAAGATAGTCTCCGATTCCCCCACTAGTTTGGCTGCGGCGATCGCTTCTTCTATCCTTTTTATCAAACCAGTCAAATCGTCAAAAGCAGCAAAACCCCAACCACCTCGATAGCAAGCTCGCACCTGACCCCCTAGAGCGACGCTTTCACTCAGGGTTTCAATATTATTATTCCGTAAGACAATATTGGTTTCTGCCCCTTGCTCTAGACGAATAGTGAGAAAGTCAACGCGATCGCTATATTTGCTAATTAGTTCCGTTAGTTGATTTTTGTGTTCGGCAAATGAATCAGACATGGCACCCATAATTTAGCGTAAATCTTAAATTATCTTAATGCCAAAATTAGGCTTAGTGATTTTAGTTTTGCAATAAAGATAAACACTGATGAAGCTTTTGATCCATGTATAAAGACTGGGGATAATTAGCCGCTAAATCTGTAGCTTCTAAGACTATTTCGGCATCGCTTTCTTTAGTACAAAAAGAATTTACACCCAAACTATATAGCAACTCAATTACCTCTGGATGTCGATAATCACTCCAATGTATTAAACGAGTTGATGGCGAAATTGCTTTAATTAAACTGAGATTATCTGTGTTGGATTCGGCTTCAAGATCAAAGAACAATATGTCAACTTTCATTTCTCCGTACATCAACGAGAAAATTTGCTCAGAATCTTCTAACACTAAAACTTTAAAATTTGCTCTGTGGGTTTTAATTAATTCTCCTAGTTGGCTACCTTGGATTCTATTGGGCTCAATGATAACTACGTTTAATGACTTGGGAACACCAATTTTTTCTAACATGAAATTTAAGTAAATATCTATTACGTATAATTATCTAGATATTATTACTTACAATCGACTCAAGTTTTATTTAGATTCAGTGTTTTTTAGGATAATTGATTCAAAGTTGATAAAAATACCTTGATTTTTGAAGTATGTTTAAAGCTAGCTGCTTTAAGTATCAATACTTAAAATTACAAAAACTAGTTATTTAAAATATGCTTAATGACTAGCCACTAACTTAACATTTTGTTACAATATTTAAAATTGACGTAAGAAACATAAAGAAGCTACTTATATTAGTCAGTTGCAGCGGTTTGTGTAAGCAATTTACTACGGCTACCCAGTTTAGCCCGATCAACATGAGTAATTAAGTTTAATGACCGAGATCATGAATTACTTCAAACAATCTACTTTGAAGCTAAACTAAACAAGTTTTCACAATGCCTAACAATTCGATTAAATCCAACTACTTCGACTCAATTAACTTAGAAAAGAGGAAGTCATACTTTTGGCAAAAGCTGAAAGTTCAAGCCGAAAACTCAATCAAACAGTTTTCCTTTGTGAAGACTACTCAATGGATAATATTGCTTTTAATCAATCTCGTTTGTTTAGGATTTTTAGCCTTTTCCTGTATTTGGATCGCGTAACGTCAGTTATTTAATATTTAATAAAATATTCTGCTCAACTCAGACAAACTAAGTGTAATATTCAGCTTATTCTCAAACAGTTCTGACACAGTTATAGCAACACTAAAGTTAGCCTTTACCATAGACTAGATGCCAGAACACAATTTATCTACCCACTTCTACTATTGCTTGACCCCAGCAATATATCATCATCAAGAATTACTGCACAATGCACTGCAATGGATTCAGAGTTTAGGTTGGGTAAGAAACGTTGCATTTATTCTGCTCTACATTATTGCCACAATCCTCTTAGTACCTGGTTCAATTCTTACTTTAGGTGCAGGAATCCTTTTTGGGGTGTTTTGGGGTTCGGTGTATGTTCTAATTGCGGCATTCATAGGCGAAACTGCGGCATTTCTCTTGGGAAGAAGTATTGCCCGAGATTGGATTAGCCATAAAATTGACAATAATCAAGTATTTTTGGCTTTAAATCAAGCTTTGAATCGAGAAGGATTAAAAATTATTATTTTGACTCGTCTTTCGCCAATTTTCCCCTTTAGTCTACTGAATTATGCCTTCGGAGTGACGGGTATATCTCTAAGAGACTACTTTTTGGGTTCTGTGGGCATGATTCCCATGACCATCACCTATGTGTATCTTGGTTCTTTGGCGGAGGATCTTACTAAGATTAATAGTATCAGTCAGCTAGCCAACTCCGAACTGATCTGGACAATAAAAATTTGTGGTTTAGTTGTTACGGTTGTGGCAACTTTTTTCATTACTCGTATTGCACGGCAAGCTTTAAATAAAGCCATCAAAGAATCTGTAATTTAGGCGTTGCTAATTTGAGGGATGACATATAGCGGTACATGCGGCAGTGCGGGCGGTCAACAATGTGAGGGAACCTCACATTTACGCCCTTAAAACTCTCGCCTGCTTGGTGCGCGTGCGAGCCGTAGTTTTACTGCGGCTCGCACGCATCCGCTTTGTCATTTGTATGAGGTACGTTGATAAATCTTGGTTTTTGCTAATTGCTAATTGTTAATTGTTGATGGTTGATTGGGTGTACCTCATCTATTTGAGAAAGGCTATATTTAATTCCTTTATATATCTATTTCATCTATCATCTATTTTAATAGCTAGCTTCAGCCTCTTTTTAATCAGATCGTAGATTAACCATGAAACTGATTCGAGTAATTGTTAATTCTTCTTGGGTTTTTAAACAGAGAGAGAGCATCGTAGGTTAATATCTCAGACGGTTTCATTATTTAAATGATGCAAGGTAGTTTTATGCCACAGGAAATTTAAATTACCCAGAGTTATATGAAAAAAGCTATTTACCGTATTTTGGATGCCAATCTCGATCGCTCTCGGGAAGGATTGAGAATTATCGAAGAATGGTGTCGTTTGGGCTTAAATCATCAACCGCTAGCGGAAGAATGTAAGCAAATTCGCCAGGAATTGGCACAGTGGCATAGTTGGGAATTACGACAGGCACGAGATACCCCAGGGGATGTGGGAACAGATTTATCTCATCCTCAAGAAGAACTAAGAGAGAGCATTGATCAGTTACTACAGGCGAATCTCTGTCGAGCGCAAGAAGCTTTAAGAGTGCTAGAGGAATATAGTAAACTTTATGATCCAGCAATGGCAAAAGCTTGTAAACAATTGCGCTATCGAGTCTACACCATTGAAAGTACTCTGCTCAATAACTATCGTCAGCAACAGTTACTCAATGCACCCTTATATTTAGTTACCTCTCCTGAACCCGAAATTCTTAAGGTAGTGGAAGCGGCTCTCAAAGGTGGTCTAACCCTGGTACAGTATCGAGATAAATTAGGCAAAGATTGCGATCGCTTGGAAAAGGCTCATCAGCTATGTCAACTTTGTCATCAATATAATGCCCTGTTTATTGTTAATGATCGGGTGGATATCGCTCTAGCGGTAGATGCGGATGGTGTTCATTTAGGTCAGCAGGACGCTCCAGTAGCCTTTGCGCGGGAAATCTTAGGAAATCATAAAATTGTCGGTTGTTCCACTACCAATAAACAAGAATTAAATAAGGCGATCGCAGAACATGCGGACTATGTCGGAGTTGGTCCATTTTATGAGACTCCCACTAAACCAGGTAAGACAGCGGCAACTAAAGAATACATCGATTATGTCAAGGCTAAATGTCCTGTTCCTTGGTTTGCTATTGGTGGCATCGATCTCAATAATCTTGATGCAGTTCTAACTACAGGCGCACAAAGAGTAGCAGTGGTTCGCGCTATCATGCAGGCAGAGCAACCAACTCAAGTTACCCGCCAGTTTATATCCCAATTACTTAATTAGTTTAGTCGGTAATTACTCTAAAACTCAGCTAGATAAATGTTAAACGCAACTAATACAATAAAGATACAAGTCAATGGAGAACCCCATACCTGCGTAGCGGCAACCGCTTTACCAGAATTAATCACGCAGTTGGGGCTAAACCCGCGTTTAATCGCAGTAGAGTACAACGGTGAAATCTTACATCGTCAATATTGGGCAAATACAC
>JBCCDL010000441.1:0-5381 GCA_039030815.1 Cyanobacteria bacterium P01_A01_bin.83
ACTTTCACTTTCAGACAAGTCACAAGCTTTGTGATCAAGCAGACATGATTTTTGTTGAGGATATCAACTTCAAGATGACTGCTAGAGGGTTTCTGGGAAAGCAAATGCTAGACGGTGGATTTGGACAATTCCGAGACTTACTGTCATGGGTGTGCTGGAAGCGAGGAAAATATTTTGCCCAGGTTGACCATAAATATACGAGTCAGATTTGCCCTGAATGTAATGCTCATACTGGCAAGAAGAAGCTTAAAGAAAGGACTCACCATTGCCCTGAGTGTAATTACAAAACGAATCGCGACCATGCTAGCGCAAGAGTAATTTTAAACCGAGGACTAGAATCAATAGTACGGCAGGACGAGTCGGAAAGGAAACTGTCTGCTGAATGCGTACTGCCAGGGGTAGCGATATCTAGGTAAGTGCAACGCAGAAATTTCTATTCGCGAGGATAGAAGCCCACACCGTACCGCGTAGCGTGTCGGTGTTGGGAAAAGTCACCTATTAACTATTAGAGTTAGTTTCGACATTAGGAATAATATTTGTTCTTCTTTCCAGTAACCCAATGACAAAATGATTGAGGTCAATCTTAATTTGTTGACTATTACTGCGGTAAGGCTGAGGTAAAAATAAATCTCCCGCCATAATATAAATAAGTACAATAGTAAGACAGAATTCAATAAACAGCTTCCAACGCATTTTAATTAAACCAAATATTAAACTAAGTTTTTAAAGCCAACCAATTTCAAATTTAGTTGATTAAAATCAACCATCGGTAAAGCAAGCCACAGGCTAAAAATATTAGAGCCAAAAGTTGCAGGTTGATTTTGATTTCAGTTTAATCGCTCAGATTACTAGCCACTTCCGTAATCACACCAAAATATTAAACTTCAGAACATTTGCAATAGGAGTTTTCTATTACAAAAAAACCGCCTCTAAAATCAATTAGAAGCGGTATTATATTTATAAATTATAAATTACTTGCTAATCTTGATCAAATTAATCACGGCTATTCATGGCAATCAGCAAGCGCAAGATAAAGACAAAGAGATTGATATAGGTCAAATACATAGAAAGAGCAGCAGGTAAATATTGCTCATCTTCGTAAGTACGAGGTAAGACATAAAAGTCAACAACTGCTACTCCTGCAAATAAAGCAACTCCAATACCAGAGATTGCCACTTCTAACCAACTAGGGGTATAGACACCGAAGAAGGAGAATAATAGTTGTCCTACCAAAACAACCAATAAGGCTGTTACTCCTAGACGAACTGTTTGGGCTAGTGCTAAACCATCTTCCTCGGAGAGGTTAGAGCCAATTTTGCGTCCGACAATAAAGGTGGCACCACAGCCCAGGGCAGCAATTCCTACACCTTGAATACCAACTCCCGAATTACTCAAAGCTAGATAAACAATGCCGCTAAGGGTATAGCCTGAAAGCAAGCTGTAAAGAGCTAGAAGAGGCAGGGCTGTGCTGTTATTTCCTTGTTGAGCAACTCCTCGAGCAACGAAAAAGAGGACTAATTCAGCAATCATTGCCCCAAAAAAGGTGGGCATAAAGAGATCGGGGCGAGATGCGATAACCCCTAAACCGCCATAAGTTCCCAAAGCGGTTAAAACTAAACCACCACCGAGATAAGGTAGCGCATTGCTAATGACATTAGGACCAAGGATCGACTGTCCTTGAACCTCCTTCATTGCTTTTCTAAAGTTACTAGTATTACTCATAATTCTGATTGAAATCTGTATTAGTAGTTTAAGCTCACATATTATTTTGATTTTAATCCAACTAACAGTCTAAAGGTATTGGCAGATTACCGAATATTACTTTCGGATTAGTCTTTTATCATTAGTTATTTTTAATATAGGCGATCGCAGCTTTGAAGTTTTACAACTTAGCTTTTGCTTACAATATATATATCTATATATCTACTATCCGCACTTTTCTCAATCTAAGTTCTTATGGTACAAGCCCCTGTCCAAAAAAATACTACAGAATTAGCTAACTTAGCAGTAGACCTAATCCGTCAGGCTGGTTGTGAGTATGGCGACATTCGGATCTGCAATTACCGTAAACAAAGGCTAGCAGCACGCGATCGCTCGTTAAACCGTTTGACTGATAATGTGAGTTCTGGTTTTGGAGTACGGGTACTGCTGAATGGGGCTTGGGGTTTTGTGGCATCTCATTTAATTACCCCTGAAGAAATTACCAGAATCGTTAGTTTAGCAGTAGAAACCGCAAAGGGCAGCCGCCTAACGCAACAAGAGCCTGTAAAACTTGTACCTGTAGAGGCTTATCGCGATCGATACACTACGCCGATTGAAATTGATCCTTTTGAAATTCCAATTCAAGAAAAAGCCGAATTACTCCTCAATATTAACGAGCAGTTTTTGAGCTATGGGGATCAAGGCATAAAGAAAGCATTTTCTTTCCTCAGTTTTGATCGAGAAGACAAAATCTTTGCTTCTACCGTAGGTTCAGTAATTGAGCAAACTATCTACCGTAGTTATCCTGGCATGGGCTGTACGGCGATCGCCAATGGAGATGCTAAAGGTAGGAATTATGAACGTCCACCCCTAAATATTGGTTACGAACATATTGATAGTGCAGACTTGCTCGGTAATGTTGAACGGGTGGCTAACGAAGCGATTGAGAAAGTATATGCCCCAGAATTTAAGGGAGAGGGCAAAACTACTCTAATTTTAAAACCTAGTAATCTATTTCTGACCATTCACGAATCTGTAGGGCATCCTACAGAGTTAGATCGAGTATATGGTTACGAAGCTAACTTTGCAGGTACTAGTTTTGCTACTACCGAGAAACTCCGCAAATTACAGTATGCTGCACCCTGGGTAAATCTAGTAGCTGATCGTACTCAACCTCAGGGACGTAGTACCATAGCTTACGATGATGAGGGAGTGCCTGCACAACGCTGGTACGTAGTAAAAGATGGTCGGCTTAATGATTATCTAACAGATCGTGAGACGGCATATCGTTTGGGAAGAGGCAGCAGTAATGGTAGTGCCTTTGCTGATAGTTGGTCGAGTACACCCATGGTGCGTATTCCTAATTTAGGGTTAGAACCTGGTAAGCCAGGTGATAGTCATACTGCTACTTTGGACGAAATGATTGCCGATACAGAAGACGGGATTCTCATCGACGGCATTGGCAGCTACTCTATTGATCAGCAAAGGCGTAATTTTCAGTTTGGAGGAGATGCTTTCTGGCAGGTTAAAAACGGCAAAATTACCCGAATGCTCAAAAATGTTACCTATCACAGCATGACTACTGATTTTTGGAATAGTATTGATGCTTTGGGGGGCGAATCAGAATTAGTTCAGTGTGGTACGAATATGTGTGGTAAAGGTGAGCCAATGCAGGTGGCACAAATGACTCATGCCTGTGTTCCTGTTCGAGTCAGAGATATTCATGTAGGTCGGGCTTCATAGTTACGATTAAAGATTGCAATATCAGATATTTTGAGGTAAGTATTAGACCGACACAAATATTTACATATTGTATGCAATACTAAATACAAAGCCACAAACAGCTCTTAAAATGTGTTCATTTGTGGCTTTGTAAGATAATTGTTATGAAATGCTGACACTGATTAATTTAGTATTAAAGTTTGATCAAACAGCGGGCAAATTTGATCAAAATAACATTGTTGGCAGTAAAATTGAAACTGGTTCATTGACTGCAATCAATATCTCTAATAACAAGATATCAAAGGCAATATTATTAACCTATCCCATATGACATCTGCATCTCCGTCATCTGACAGCGCTCAAGCAACTCAACCATCATGGAAAATCAAACTGCTCTATGATGGAGAATGTCCCCTTTGTGTGCGGGAAGTAAATTTCTTGACCAAAAAGGATGCAGGTCAGGGAATCATTAAATTTGTCGATATTGCCCGCCTCGATTACGATCCCCAAGAACATGGCGGGATTGATTTTGCCACTGCCATGGGCAGAATTCACGCCATCTTAGCTGATGGCACTATAGTTAGGGATATCGAAGTCTTTAGACAAGCTTACGAAAGTTTAGGCATGGGCTGGATTTACGCTATTACTAAAGTACCAGTTTTAGGCGCGATCGCCGATTGGCTTTACGGAATTTGGGCAGATTGGCGGCTAAAAGTCACTGGCAGACCAGACCTGAATCTAATTATTGCTGAGAGAGAAAAAAAATTAAATAGTTTGAATTCATCGAGATGTAGGGTAAATTAGTGGTTAATAAACTGGCATTAATCACTAATTTCATGTCCAGTTACAGCAGCGTCAGGCGATATTGGTCGGCGATGCTGATGATCAATGCGCCAGAAATTATTATAGGGTAACAATTATGGTTCAAGCACCTGTTTCTCCAGTGGTACTAGCTATTCTGGATGGTTGGGGTCATCGTGAGTCAACAGACGCTAATGCTATTGCCGCAGCCCAGACTCCAGTATTTAGCAGTTTACAGACTGCTTACCCCCACACGTTAATCAATACATCTGGTAAAGATGTAGGACTACCCGAGGGACAAATGGGAAACTCAGAGGTAGGGCATCTTAATCTAGGGGCGGGGAGAGTAGTTCCCCAAGAGCTAGTTAGGATCTCCGATGCGGTTGAAGACGGGTCTTTATTAGACAATGAGGTGCTAGTCGATGCCTGCACCAAGGCTAATGCTTCTGGTGGGAAGTTGCACCTAATTGGCTTATGTTCTGAAGGTGGGGTTCACTCTCATCTCAAGCACTTAATTGGTCTATTGCAACTGGCTAAAGATAATAACGTAAAAGATGTCTGCATTCATGCAATTACCGATGGCAGAGATACCTATACTACCGAAGGGATCAAAGCATTAAGTAAAATTCAAGCTGCTATTGATAAAGTTGGTGTTGGGCGCATTGTAACTATCAGTGGTCGTTATTACGCTATGGATCGCGATCGCCGTTGGGATCGGGTGCAGCTAGCATACGATATCATAACTAAAGAAGCTAGTATCGATCCCCGACCTGCTGCTGAAATCTTAGAATGCTCCTATTCTCAAGATATCACCGACGAATTTATTGTTCCTACGAGAATCGCCACAGGGGCAGTTAAATCTGGTGACTCGGTGATCTTCTACAATTTTCGACCTGATCGAGCAAGACAGTTAACTTACGCCTTGGTTAACGATAATTTTGATGGATTTGCTAGAGAAAAAATTAACCAACTTCACTTTGTAACTTTCACCCAGTATGATCCTAGTATAGAGGTCGAGGTAGCCTTCAAACCGCAAAATCTAACCAATATTTTAGGCGAAGTCATTGCTAACCAAGGTTTACGGCAGTTTCGTACCGCAGAGACAGAAAAATATCCTCACGTAACTTACTTTTTTAATGGTGGTTTAGAGCTACCCT